>JBGTGX010000127.1:0-31484 GCA_041746475.1 Pyrinomonadaceae bacterium
TTCCTCATAACTCGGCGGCAACAAACTCGCCTGCCTCTGATCATATCGCTTGAATACCACTTTCCTTTTCATAAGAAATATTTTATCAAATACCGCTTTTAAACGAAAAAAGAGACTGCCTTTTCAGACAGCCTCTTTTCCTTTGAAGAAGCAATATTGAGTTTGCAGTTTCTCTACTACTCAACAATGGCTAGAAATTCCAATACACCATACGCAGATTCATCGGGCGATGGTTTTGGTTTTGGTGTCGGTTTTGGTTTTGGCTTAATAATAGGAGGTTGTGGCTTCGGCGGCTTTGGCTTATCTTGTGCCGAGACACTTATTGATAGCCCTAAAGCTAAGATGGCGATGAAAATTAGTTGTTTAATAATTTTATTCATTTCGAAGATTTTCTTTCCTTGTTTTGTCAGGCACATTTCCGGGAAAAATGACGGGTGCCGCAATTATTAAAGGCAATAACAGTGCCATAAAACTCTAAGAGCCGCCTTGTCAAGGAATCCACCTTAATAACGGCTTCAAATCGTCTGATTCGAAAACCACCTTTTGCGTTTTCTAAAAAATTCATACGAAAACGTAAAGAAATCGCCGTTTTGCTCAATTCCATACATTTCCTTCAAATAATATCAAATTTTCCCATAGGCCTCGAATCTTTCATTTTCGCCGTTCCTATTTTAATAAAAGTTTGCAGTGTCGGCCGCCGAACGGCGAATCATGTCTTTATTTGAATGCAACATTCGTTTATATAATTGTAAAAGATCAATTTTAGGAGCAAAGACGATGAAACGAACATTCTTATTGCTAAGCATATGCCTATTGGTTTCGATCAGTACATTTGGTCAAACCAAGTTAACCGAAAATACACTTCGAATTAATAAAGATGCGATCGGTGCAATTGGTAAGCCTTCAATTATGGATTGGATGATAGGAAGTTGGGAAGGCGAAGCCTTGGGCGGGAGTGTAAGGGAAATTTGGACAAACCCAGGTGGCGGTGCGATGATTGGAATGTTTTCGCTCGTCAAAGACGGTAAACCGATTTTCTATGAATTTCTGACGTTTACTGCAGAAAAAGATATATTATTATTGAAACTAAAGCACTTTCATCCTAATCTTGTAAGTTGGGAAGAGAAGGAAAAAACAACGGATTTCCGTTTTATAAAGCAAGAAGCAAATCGATTTTATTTCAGCGGACTGACATTTGAAAAAGTCGGAAATGATCAACTGCACATATTTTTAGCACTGACACGGGACGGTAAAACCCACGAAGAATTTTTCAAAATGACGCGTTTGAACTAACCATGAAAACCAGTTTGGCGAAAATCCTTGTACCGGTCTCGATCGTTGCGGTAATCTATGCCAATTATTTAGCGGCAACGGGTGCGATCGGCGGCATCACCCCCGCATATATCTCAGATAAATATCCGACGTACATAACCCCGGCGGGGTACGCGTTTTCGATTTGGGGGCTTATTTATCTGGGAGCCGTTTCTTTCTCCATTTATCAGCTTTTTCGTTCGAATTCCAAGTATTTAAATGGAATCAGAACACTCTTCATTCTTAGTTGCACCGCCAATATTTCATGGATCTTCGCATGGCATAATAAACTTCTTGGTTTAAGTACGATCGCAATTATCGTCCTTCTTAGTTCCTTAGTGCTAATAAACTTGAAAACACGTGGTTTACAGGAAAACCTCGACATTTGGCTAATTAAATTGCCATTTAGTATTTATTTTGGCTGGGTTTCGGTCGCAACCGTCCTGAATATAATTATCTATCTTATTTCGACTGGAATCACGATTGACGATTCTTCCTCAACGATTACCGCCTGTGTGCTGCTTGTTGCGATTGCCGTAATTGCGGTTATCGTACGAGAAAAATTCAACATTGCCTTATATCCTCTGACAGTTGCCTGGGCGTTTACCGCAATTGCCGTCAAACAAAGCGGGAAAACTGCGATTGTGTTTACATGCGCCTTTTGCGTGATGGCTCTAATTTTCTCTTCGTTGTCGTTCGTTCTTAAAAACACCAATAAACTCACATGAACAAAGGCAAAATCTGCGTTTCAGTCTGCGCCGAAACTCCCGGTGAATTTATCGAAAAAATAGATTTTGCGGCTAAGATCGCAGACATAATCGAGCTGCGTTTTGATTGCTTAGATGAAGTTCAGATTACACCGCTTATCGACTATTTGAAACAATTTGAAACAAAAACTACAAATCAGTTTCTATTTACGTTTCGCCCGCAGGAACAAGGCGGCAGGCGCGAAATCAATCAAACAGAACGCATCCAATTTTGGCGAAACCTCAATGATTTTTCGCTTTCATGGGTAGACCTTGAATATGATGTCTTCGGAATTCTTGAAAATTTAAGTTTCCAAAAGAAAATATGTTCCCACCATGATTTTGAAGGCATTCCCGAAAACCTTGCTGAAATTGTCAATATTCTACGTGAGGGAGATCCGGATTTTGTGAAAGTTGCTGGTCAATCGAGTAACTCGGTTGATTCTGTTTCGATTTTCAAACTTTTAAAAAACGGAAATTCGCAACCTATCATCCCAATCGCGATGGGAGAGGCTGGAAAATGGACGCGAATTCTCGGTCTTGCTCACGGTGCTCCGTTAACTTACGCTTCGGTCGAAAAAGGAAATGAAACCGCCCCCGGACAGATCTCAGCAAACGATTTACTTGAAGTTTATCGCGTCAAAGATCTCGATGAACAAACTGAAATTTACGGCATTTTAGGTAATCCTGTTTCACATTCCTTGTCGCCATATTTACATAATGCAGCGTTTAAGCATTATGAGCTTAATGCTGTTTATATACCATTTCAATGTAATAATTTAGAAGAATTTCTCAAAGTATTCGTTGAACAAAAAACGTGCGAAGTTGATCTAAATTTCAAGGGGTTTAGTATTACAATTCCCCATAAGGAATCAATCAAAAACTATCTAGAATTCATGGACGAAACCGCGAATAGAATCGGAGCAGTAAATACGGTTAAAGTTGTCAATGGGAAGCTCCATGGCTACAACACGGATGCCGATGGTTTTATTGCTCCCTTGAAGGAAATGTATGGCGACTTAAAAGACGTTAACGTTGGAGTAATCGGTGCGGGCGGAGCTGCCAGAGCATGTATTTTTGCTCTGATAAAGGAAAGTGCGAACATCACGGTATTCGCCCGAAACTATAACAAAGCGAAAACACTGACAGAGGAATTTGATATTAAGCTGCGCGAACTACCTATAGGCAAATTCGAATTGCCGGCGCTCGATATCCTCCTCAACACCACTCCACTTGGAACTTCCGGAAAACTCGAAAATGAAACTCCTGTCGCTTTGGAATCGATGAAAAATCTTCAACTTGCCTACGATTTAGTTTATAATCCTATGGAAACGCGTTTTTTGCGTGAAGCAAGAAACGCCGGAGCCGCGACGCTAAGCGGCTTTGAAATGTTCGTTTCCCAAGGCGCAAAACAGTTTGAAATTTGGACTGGCCAAAAAGCCCCGATAACGGAGATGCGACATGCAGCACTTCTTAGACTGAATCGATTGTAATCCCAAACTAGCAATTACATTTAGGTTAAAACAATCCTATGAAAGTTGCAGCCCTAAATTGCCCAAATTGCGGTGCGGGCGTTGATGATAATTCAAATCACTGTGATCATTGTCGCTCGCGTTTAAAAACAATGTCCTGTCCAACTTGTTTTGGAGCAATTTTTCAAGGCACCAAATTTTGTGCGCTCTGCGGAAGCAAGGCGACTGTTTCGAGAATCGATTCGACAAAAAAACTTGGTGATTGTCCGCGATGTAAAAAGAAACTCCGGTTGATGGAAGTAGAAGATATCGCGGTCTCCGAATGCGAACGGTGCGACGGCGTATGGTCAAATGTCGAAACCTTCGAAGTGATCTGTGCAAACAATGAAAAGCAGGCGGCGGTTCTGGCAAAAATTGACAAGGTAAGCGGAAACGTTAAGCCTAAGAAAATACAATATGTCCCATGCCCCGAATGTAAAGAATTGATGAACCGCAATAATTTTGCGCGCTCTTCGGGAGTGATCGTCGATATTTGCAAGAATCATGGAATTTGGTTTGACGCAGAGGAATTGCCCCGAATAATTGCGTTTATTCGCAAAGGAGGGCTGGATTACGCGCGTCAAAAGGAAAAAGCTAGACTTGACTTAGAAAAAAGCCGTCTTCGACAAGAAAAATTTTCATACGCAGTTGATCGTTACAAAAACGAAAAAGAGTCGGGTTTTCCTCAGTCGAATACCACCCTGGCAATAAAAGAATTCATAAACTTTTTGATCGATTAGATCTTGAAGTTGCCTGATTTGGATAAAAAATTTACACCTTGTGATTGTTGTCTTTGAAGGTAACTTTGGTAAGAACCTCAATTGGTTTTTGTAACGATTTTGGTAGGATAGATTCGGATGAATGATCGATACAGTCGGCAAATTCTCTTTGAAGGCATAAGTAACGACGGGCAGGAAAAATTGCTTGCTTCCCGCGTTTTGCTGGTTGGCTGTGGTGCGCTTGGAGCGTCACACGCCGAAATGCTGGCGCGCGCAGGGGTTGGCTTTCTACGAATTGTTGACCGCGATTTCGTCGAATTCTCAAACCTCCAGAGACAAACTCTTTATTCCGAAACAGACGCAAGAGAACGTTTACCAAAAGCGATTGCCGCAAAGAATCGCTTGTCAAAAATAAACTCAGAAATCGAAGTCGAGGCTCTAATCGCGGATGTAAATCATTCGAACGTTCAAGAATTCGTTAAGGACGTCGATCTTGTTCTTGACGGAACGGACAATTTTCAGGTCCGCTACCTTGTAAATGATGCCTGTGTAAAATATTCAAAGAATTGGGTCTATGGCGCCGCCGTTTCAAGCTACGGCACATCCATGACAATCATTCCCGGAAAGACGCCATGCCTACGATGTATCTTTGAAGAGATTCCCGCCGCTGGAAGCTCACCGACCTGTGATACTGCAGGGGTTATACAACCCATTATATCTACTATCTCGTCAATACAGGTTTCCGAAGCGATAAAGATCATTGTTGGAAAACCCGAAAAATTACATGGCTCACTCGTTCAGGTTGATGTATGGGAAAATGATTGGAGAAAAATAAAACTCTCTGAACCGAATCCGGATTGCGTCACGTGTGGACATCGAAAATTCGAATTTCTCGACGCAGAAAATATTGAATTCTCGACTTCCCTGTGCGGACGCGACGCGGTACAGGTTCACCCTCCAAATGCGGCTGCGGTTGATCTAAAGAAACTGGCGGAAACGTTGAAATCTCTCGGCGAAGTGAAAGTGAACGAATATCTTCTTAGATTAAATATCGATGAATATGAGTTGACTCTTTTTAAAGACGCTAGAGCAATAATTCGCGGAACAAATGATCCAACGGTGGCGCGGTCGGTCTATGCAAAGTATATCGGGAGTTAAGATTTCTTGAAATCCATAATCGCTTTTTATTTTCCGCTGCTTGTGAAACTCTTCACTAATGCGAATCGCAATTTATCATGTTAAGTTTAATCGATATGTCTAAACCAAAAAGAAAGCCTATAGTAGTAATAATCGGTGCCGGATTTGGCGGTCTTCAAGCTGCGAAGAAACTGCAGAATAAGCCCGTTGAGGTTACGTTGATCGACCGAAAGAATCACCACACATTTCAACCACTCTTATACCAAGTCGCAACCGCTGTTTTATCGCCCGGTGAAATAGCTTCTCCAATTCGTCGAATTTTATCCAAAGCCAGAAATATCGAAGTAGTTTTAGGCGAGGTAAATAGAATCGACCCAGAAAAACAGTTAGTTAGATTGCATGATGAATCGGAAATTCCCTTTGACTATTTGATTGTTGCGGCGGGCGCGAGGCATTCGTATTTTGGACACGATGATTGGGAAGAATCTGCACCAGGGTTGAAAACGGTAGAGGATGCGCTCGAAATCCGACGCAGAGTTTTGCTCGCGTTTGAACTTGCGGAAAAGGATGCAATTCTTACAGGTAGCCACGATCCACTGAATTTTGTTGTGGTCGGCGGCGGCGCAACCGGCGTAGAGCTTGCCGGGGCAATCGCGGGCATTGCACGCGTTGCGCTCGCAAAAGATTTCAAAGCAATCGACACCAAAAGTGCTCGCGTAATGCTTTATGAGGGTTCAGATCGCATATTAAATAGTTTCTCGCCCGATCTTTCTGAAAGAGCAAAGAAGGATTTGGAGAAACTCGGGGTTGACGTTCATTTGAATAGTTTTGTCACAGACATACGACCGGGTGAAGTTAAGGTTGGCGACAAATGGGTTGATACGAGCGTTGCGCTTTGGGCGACCGGCGTTTCCGCTTCGCCAATCGGCGAGAGTCTAATGGCTGAGACGGATAAAGCCGGGCGGGTTATGGTAAACAACGACCTTAGCGTTAGCGATTTCACAAATATTTTTGTGATTGGTGATATGGTGCATCTGAAAAGGGAAAATGGTGAACTCGTCCCCGGTGTTGCTCCCGCCGCGATCCAAATGGCTAAAACCGCGTGCAAAAATATCCTTTCCGATTTAAGCGAAAAAACGCGGGTGGACTTCGAGTATTGGGACAAAGGCTCAATGGCAACTATTGGAAGAAATAAAGCAATTGTCGAAGTCGGTCGTTTTAAGTTAACGGGATTCCTTGCATGGCTTGCGTGGCTCTTTGTTCACGTATTGACGCTTATCGGATTTCGTAATCGGCTCTGGGTAATGACCGAATGGTTTTGGGCTTATATTTCGCGGGAGCGAAGCGCGCGACTTATTACCGGTGACGCCGACGAACTTGAAGAAGCACTTAAATTTCTGGAAGCTAAACCGGCCCTGCCTAAAAAAAACAAGATCGGAAACACTCAATCGAAAGATGACCACAATATTCGAAACAGATCGATTACTGGTAACTCCGTGGACGAGTGATGATGTGGAAAGACTATATTCGATCTGCAAGAACCATCGGCGATGAAACACATCGGAAACGGAATCCCTTATAAGTCGATCGAAGATGCGGCGATTTCCTCGATTGGGCAAAAAACTATCAAACCAACAATGGATTCTGCAGCTGGGCAGTTCACGAAAAGGCAAATGGCAAAATAATCGGCAGTTGCGGTTTCGTAAGACTACGCAAAACTGACGAAATCGAATTTGGATATCTGTTTGATGATGAGGTTTGGGGAAACGGATTCGCAACCGAGGCGCGAATAGAATGTTTGAAATTTGGCTTCGTAAATTTTCGTTTTCGTGAAATAATCGCGTTGACCGAACCAAATCATTACGCCTCACATAGCGTATTGAGAAAAATCGGCTTTACAGAACGCGGTATTAAAATTTCCGCGGCGAAGAAAACTTAGTTTTTTCAATAAACAATATCCAATGATCAATAACCTATTTCTCGTTATAGTCTCAATTCTTTTACTCGTTTTTCCAGCAGCAGCAAGCGAACCGTCGATTTGGTCAATCAATTCCCGCGAGGATGTTTTAAAAGGTGATTCGCGAGGCGTTTCGATTGATGAAAACGGCGCGATTACGCTCGCGCCCAAGCTCACCGAACTCTTCAAAACCGGACAATCTTATATTTGGTCGAGTGCGGCGGATTCTGCCGGTAATATCTATTTGGGGACCGGCGGCGATGGAAAACTTTTCCGTGTAGATGTATCCGGTAACGGAAAGCTTTTATATGACTCAACAGAGATCAATGTTTCAGCGGTTGTAATTGGAAAAGATGGGGCCGTTTACGCCGGGACTTCGCCGGACGGGAAAGTCTATAGAATAGCCGCTGACGGAAACGCAACAGTTTATTTTGAACCAAAAGAAAAGTACATATGGTCGCTCGCAGTTTTAAGCGATGGTAGTTTGGCGGTCGGAACGGGTGAAAACGGGAAGATCTATAAAGTGAAATCCGCCGGTGCGAATCCTGCGGCTGCTCTATTCTACGACACGAGCGAGACACACATTATTTCGCTCGCGGCAGATCAGAAAGGAAATCTTTATGCCGGCACGGATTCCGAAGGATTTGTTCTGAGTTTTGGGAGCGATGGAAAACCTTTCGCACTTTTGGATTCTCCGCTTCGCGAGATCCACGAAATTGCGATCGGAGTGGATGGTTCGGTGTACGCCTTGGCTTTGGGCGAATCGGCCTCAACAAATGAAAAGAAACCGGAAGCTAAAAAAAGCGAAGCCCCAACAATTTCGGTTAAAAAGAAATCGACGAATTCCCCGCCGCCTGCGGAAAAAAGCCGATATGATCTTACGGCAGCCAAATCGGCGGTTTATAGGATTCTCCCTGATGGCGGGCAGGATTTGATTTGGAAATCCGACGAGATAACGGCGTTTGCGCTTGATGCCCACTTGACCGGAAACGGAGTGTTTATTGGCACATCAGACAAAGGACGGATTTACAGTGTTAACAATGATGGGCGGTCGAAATTATCTCTCCAGACGGATGAAGAACAAATTTCGACGATTCTTACTTCCGGGTCGAAACTATTTGCAACCTCAAGCAACCAGGGCAAGCTCTTTAATTTTGGCAGCGGTACACGGACAGAAGGAACTTTCGAATCGCCAATTTTAGATGCGAGCACGACTGCTGCCTGGGGAATGATCTGGTGGCGCGCATCGG
This sequence comes from Pyrinomonadaceae bacterium, assembly GCA_041746475.1. GTDB lineage: Bacteria > Acidobacteriota > Blastocatellia > Pyrinomonadales > Pyrinomonadaceae > Aridibacter. Next base: position 8,632 of record JBGTGX010000127.1, read on the forward strand.
GAAACGTACAAATTCAAACGCGAAGTGGAAACACGGGAACCGCAAACGAAACCTGGTCTGACTGGAGCACGCCCCAAACTTCTCAACAGGGCGGAAAAATCAGCAGTCCAAAAGCCCAATACTTACAGTGGAGAGCGGTTTTGAAAGAATCGGCCACCCCTGCCACACTAAATGAGGTGAACGCTTCATTTCTGCCCCGAAATATAACTCCGGAAGTCACATCCGTTGAAATTTTCCAGGCAAACGTCGGACTTGCGCCAAATCCGCCGGTTCCGATCGATGCAAATATTAAAGCTTTAGGTCTCGATCCTGCCGATTTTGGAATCGTAATTCCTCCGTCAGTGCCGAGAAAAGTTTACCAAAGCGGCGCGAAATCTCTCCAATGGAAATCCGAAGACCGAAATGACGATGATCTTGAATATTCCATTTATTATCGGGAAGTAAGCGAACCTAATTTCAAACTCCTTCGCGAAAATCTGACTGACACTTTTTTCACACTCGACGGATTAACGCTTGCGGACGGACGGTACATTTTCAAAATCGTCGCAAACGATTCGCCTTCGAATCCGGTCGGCTTGAGCCTTTCCGGTGAACGTATGTCTGAGCCGTTTGACATAGATAATAGTTCGCCTGCAGTTTCAGCGGTAGGTGCCCCTAAAATTAGCGGCGATAAAGTTACTGTAGTTTTTGAGGCGCGCGAAAGTTCGAGTTTTATAAAACGTGCAGAATACAGCGTTGACGGCCGCGAATGGAAAACCGTTTATGCCGATGATGGAATTTCCGATAGTCGAAGCGAACGCTACACAGTCAGCGTGAGACTTGAAGGAAGCGGCGAATACTCGGTAGTCCTTCGCGTCTTTGACGCCAGCGGAAATGCGGCGAACGCTCGGGTTCTAGTCAAAAAATAATGAGCCTATCAGAAAAAAGTGTCGTTGTAGTAACGGGGGCCGCGAATGGAATCGGTCGCCAGCTTGCAATCGAGATTGCTCGCGAAAATGTTGCCGGAATTGCAGTATCTGACATAAATCAAGCCGGACTCGACGAAACCGCTGAAATGGCGGTCGCGCAAGGTGTAGAAGTTTTAACTTCATCTGTTGATGTTGCGAAGCTAGACCAGATCGAGAGGTTTGCCCGTGAAACGATCGAGAGGTTCGGTCGTGTAACTCATCTCATCAACAATGCCGGGGTCGGGCTCGTCGGTCGAACGGAAGAAATTTCTTTTGAGGATATTGAGTGGCTTATGGGAATAAATTTCTGGGGCACCATATATGGAACTAAAACGTTTCTCCCGATCTTCCGCAAGCAGAATTTCGGGCACATCACAAATATCTCAAGCGTCTTTGGTCTAATCGGTGCGCCTGGACAATCAGCTTACTGTGCAAGCAAATTTGCGGTCAGAGGTTTTACGGAAAGTTTGCGCCTTGAGCTCGAAGGAACAAATATTTTTGTTTCGTGCGTTCATCCCGGCGGGATAAAAACCGACATCGCGAAAAATGCGCGCCGGGGCGAAAAAGCCTCGGATGAAGATATGGAACTCGCTTCGGTAATGCTTCACAAACTCGCCAGATCTACGGCAAATCAAGCCGCAAAAACAATTATAAAAGGTATTAAAGCGAAGCACCCGCGTATTCTGATCGGACCCGACGCAAGCCAAATCAGTGCTATTCAAAGACTGTTTCCCAAAAGGTATTTTAATATTTTGGACCGGCTGACGGGTGGAATGCTCTCAAAATATCGATGATTTCCTTGCTCTTTTGACCACTCGGATTTCCCGCCCGAACCGACCCATTCGTTATTCTTTCCCCGTTCGGAAAATCGAGGATAAATTTGCTAAAGTTCTTAAGATTTGTTTCCATAAAACCCCATGAGCAAAAAGTTTATGACAATTCCCTTTTTATAGCTTATCTTTTGGCAGAGTCATTGTTTCGCCTTCGGGGTCTATTTCCAATTGACGCGTCGTGTTTTCAATGACGCTTGGTGGAACGAGGTCGCCAGTTTCATAATTTGCGTCCGGAATATTCGAAACGAATTCGGTCTGCTTCGGGGGAAGACTGGTTTTTTCAGTGCTCGTAAAAACACTCGTCGAATCGTTTAATTGCACTGAGGTGGCCGACAGTCGCTCTTGCTTCAGTTGAATAATCTGCGCTATTCCCGCCCCAATTCCACCGAAGGCGGGGATCAAGATCCAAAACCACCAGCCCCGCCCGGTTTGAGAAAGTGATAAAGCGATCGCAACCGCAAAAAATGCGATCCCCGAAAAAAGTTTGCGCATCGCATGATCCCAACTCGCTTCTTTTCGTTTGCTATTTCGGCTGCTCGAACTCTTAATTGCTTTTCCCGTTAAAGCGTTAGAAACTCCCGCCAAGTCAGTTCCGCATTTTCGACAGAATTTTCCATCTTCGGGATTTTGCGTTCCACATTTTGGAAAAAACATTTATTTTCTTCCCCTCTGTCTGATAGCTTCAAATAACAGTACGCCGGCCGCAACCGATACGTTAAGTGATTCTATTTTTCCATACATTGGGATTTTTACCAAAACATCACATTTCTCAGCCGTTAGTCGGTGTAAGCCTTTTCCTTCACTTCCCAATACCAAGGCAGTCGGCTCACACCAATCCCAATCCGGATATTTCAAATCAGCATCACCACTTGTACCAACGACCCAAACTTTACTTGCTTTCAATTCATCGATCAAACGATTCACATTTGTCACTTTCGCCACCTTTACATATTCTGTCGCACCCGCAGACGATTTCGCCACAGTTTCGGTTAAACCGACCGCCCGTCGTTCAGGAATAAAAACACCGTCAACCCCCGCTCCCTCAGCTGTTCGCAATATAGCGCCAAAATTCCGCGGGTCTTCTACACCATCTAGAATAACGCATAGCGAATTCTCTTTTTCGATTATTTCGGCGATAAGTTTGTCCGTAGGGTAATATGTGCTCGCTGCTGCGAACGCAATTACACCCTGATGATTCACGTTACCATCGAGATGTCGCGAAAAGGTTATTTTCGAAGCCTTTTCAACTCGAATTCCCTGCTGTTTCGAAAGACCGATTATCTCAGCTAATTTGTCTGTTCGTAAATTTTCGGAAATGAGAATTTTCTCGACCGTGCGGTTTTCCGAGCGCAACAATTCCAATACCGGTAAAGTTCCGTAAACAGTCGAAGAACTTATGGCTTCGGAGAAATTCGCCTTGCTTTCCCGAAAATTACTTTCCCGCGATGCATTTCTTCTCGGCTTATTTTTCGGTTTCATATAGAATTCGTTTTAAGCGGGAATATTTTGTGAACTGAGAAAGATTATTTGTCGTAGTCACCGTTTCACGTTTGTAGCCTCCAATCGCTTTACGCTTTATACCCTTAGAATCTTTATGTTCGTCGACATCCCACACGCCGCCCAGGAATACGCGGTGTTCCAAATAATCCTTGTCGTGGACCGCGTTTGGCGCAAAAGCGACCAGTTTCTTGACCAATAAACTCATATTTTGATTTGCAGTCATCCGCTTTTCGTCGCCTAAGCAGGAAAAGTCATGGCCCTTCGAGAAAATTCGAAATCCAGTCGGATCATCTTGAGCGTAGAGATCAATTACCAATTCATCTACAGAAATCTCAGCTGTATCGAGTGATTTATTTGCTTTATTCCGCATATGTTTTTCGCTCGATTCAATGCGCTTTTCAAATAGCGCTCCCGTTACCATCAAAACCAATTTATCGGAGGTAATTTTTCTGACATCACCGCTATTAAATATATCGAGCTCGATCCATCCCTCTCTAAATTCAATTTTTCGAAGACGCAAAGGTGGAGTTTCAGCCGATAAATCTCGATCCAAAATCACCCGCGTTTTTAACCCGATCTCTTCCAGACGTTTCACGACGATTTGAAGTTCCTCTTGCTGCTCGGCTCGAGCTATAGGTAAAGGTTTTCCAGCATCGAAAAGTTGTTTAAGAATCAGGTCATTCGACCGAATCATCTTAGATATTTCCGGCAAATTTCGATCATTCCAATTGGAGAGTTTGGAAAGAAAAACAACGTTGATTGCATTTTTCCAAGACTCAGTGTTTCTGAGAATTGGTTTTAGAATTTTGAGCTGTTCCTCGGAAAGTTCAAGTTTGACACCGCAATATATACAGTCTAAGCGATTTGGAGGCGTCTTGCGGCGACAGTGCGTACATTCGATCATTTCCTGCGCGGTGTAACTTTCGAGTTTTGAATGCGACGATAAATCTTTAAGCCAATCCGCAGGAAAGTTTTGTTCGGTTTCATCACCCATAAAATCTGTTCTATTGATTATACTCTGAAAAACGTTTATTTTGGTAAGGAATAAAAACTCCTGATTTGATTATATTAATATCAGCTGGAAATTTTTTACATAGTTGGTTTTTTGATTGCGAATTGATGAAATTGCGGAAATTACTATTAGATTTTATTATTTTTTGATTTGAATATATCGTTTGAGCAAGTTTGATTGGTAAGTCTCCCGCTTCTGCAGAGTTTCAACGCAGTCCTTTTTATTTATTTTATTATAAAGGATTTTGAAATGCAGTTTGATAAGAATACGAGTTCGACATGGCAATTTGGACATCGCGGCCGAGTAGCAGTGTTCATTGACGGCAATAATCTTTTCCACGCAGCCCGTTTTCATAATTTAGACATTGATTACAACAAACTTTTGAGGCTTCTTCTCGGAGATGGTCGTCTTTTACGGGCATTTTTTTATACGGGAGTAGATGCGGGCGCGGAACGCCAACAGGGATTTCTTCTTTGGATGAAACGAAACGGTTTTCGTGTCGTTCAGAAGGAACTAAAAACATTCTATGATGGCACGCGCAAAGCGAATCTTGACGTTGAACTTGCTGTCGATATGCTGAGTCTTGCGGGAAAATATGATACAGCCGTCTTGGTTTCCGGTGACGAAGATTTCGTTTACGCTCTTAATGCGGTAGCGTATAAGGGCTGTCGCGTCGAAGTTGCGGGATTTCGTTCAAACACGGCGCCGAGACTGATAGACGTGGCGGACTTTTTCATTGATCTGGCAGATATTGCTGAATTGGTGAGCAAAGATGCCGGCGATGACATAAGCTATGACGTGCCGTCATTTTTCCCGTCGGATGATCTGCCAATGCCTGAAATGCTGAGGAATAAGGTTAGCGATGATTATCATGATCGCGACTATCGCGACGAAGAGGAAACCAGTGGACACGAAGCGTCGGAATTGGTAGGTGTAAATGACGAGAGCTAATAGCAAGTTTTTATAGCAAACTTTATGATGGATACGATGAAACTCTTCACTCTGGATGAAGCTAACGAACTGCTATCAGAAGTGCGTCCAATACTCGAAAAAATCAAATCAGTTCATAAGACAATTCACTCCTTCCGCGAACAAGCGACCGCCGCATCGAGTTCTGCCCAATTTGGCGGAGGGGGGATGGAGTCGGGCTCCCAGTACGTTAATTTCCTATTCGAGCTGGGAAAACTTACGACAAACTTAGATGAGATGGGCATTCAGCTAAAAGATTATTCTCGAGGATTGATTGACTTTCCCTCTGAACGCCACGGAAGAGTCGTTCTGTTGTGCTGGCAGCTAGGCGAAGGCGAAAAAATTGAATGGTGGCACGATATTGAAACTGGTTTTTCCGGAAGACAGCCGTTAGAGTCTGAGTAGATCGACTTTTTGAAGGAAAATTTCGTCAATAATCCACATATTTGATAAAAAAACAGTGCAAGATGTGTTTTCACATTAATTTACTATTGACGAGTTAAAGTAACTTCTGATACTATCTCCACAGTTTTTAGACATTTCAAGCGGATTTCCCAAATCTCGCGTTAAAAAACATAATTAAACGACAAAAAACACTATGGCTTGCCCTAACTGCGACAGAGAAAGCGTAATAAGTTTATCAATATGTCCAAGCTGCGGAACGATGATTAATGACTCCGTAAGAGAAGAATTAGCCACGAAGATAACGGTCCGTGAAGTCTCCTCGGCAAGAGTGGCAGAAGTCATTAGGTCCCAAACAAAATCCACGCAAAGAGGAAAACCACACGTGCCAAAACCCGTTAACGAAATTAAACTCAGTCCTTCGCCAAAGAATATCTCAACCAAACCTTCCAATACGGCTGAAATTGTTATCAAATCTACTAATCGAACGTTGATAGATTTTCAAGCTAGGAAAAATGACATTCCGGAATGGCGGTTGCAGTTGCAAAACGTCGTTCAGCAGCGGCGAAACAACGCCTCTTCTGTTGGAAAGCACTATGTTCAAGGCACTGCGAATTCTCCTTCCGGAGCGGTAGCACTATCGGTAGAAGCACTAACTGACCTGGAAAGCCTGGGCATCGAGCTGCCGGTTGCGATCGCGGATGACAATCGAATTATAAATGCGCTAAGACGAATTGAAACTTCAAGGAATAAATATCTTGTAGAAGAGACGATTGAGCCAATTATTGCGCGGAAGAAAAACATAGTTGACACACAGTCGAGCGAATTATATTCGCCAATCAAAAAATCGAAAACGTTAGAACAGGCTACCCCCCGTTCTCTTTCCGACTTTTCTTCAAAGCCGACGCTCGTGCCGGAACAAAAAGTGCTCACAAAAAGTCTCTACGACACCAGCGAGCTTGATCCAAACTTCGTTGAAGCAAAGGTATCTACAAGCTTCGGTAAACTTCCGGCGGTAAAAACGGAGATGGAAAATCCGATTAAGAAGCAACCACAAAAAGAAATTGCGGAACCTCCTCAGGAAATTGAAGAACCTGATCTTTACGATGATTTCGCACCCGTCTCGATACGTTTTAATTCCGGATTATTCGACATTATTATCGCCTCCTTCGCAACCTTACTCTTACTAGCGCCTTTCATGCTTCTCGGAGGAAGCTGGTTTACCGTATCCGGCGTTTTAGGATTTCTGGTGACATTTGCGATTGTAATGTTCATCTACCTCACGACGACAATCGGCATATTTGGCAAAAGCTTCGGAATGCATCTATTCTCACTTGAAATGATCGATATTGGCGGTGAGGAATATCCGACTTTTCATCAAGCGGCAGTTAGCTCATCGGTCTTTCTCCTTTCGCTCGCATTTGGCGGAATTGGTTTTCTGACCTCATTTTTTGACGAAGAAAGCCGGGCGGTCCATGACCTCGTTTCAGGAACGATCATTGTCAGAGAATTTTAAAGCCAAGATTGTCAGTCGGTGGTTGTTCATTGCATTATTAAGCTTTCGAATTAGAACAAAGCTTTTATGAACGAGCCGACATTACAAAAAATACATGCCGAACTTTCCGCCCAATTAACCGGGCAGAAGTTCGGTAAAATTTTTACGCTGTCAAAATTTCGGTTGGCGATTGATTTCAGGCTTTCGGGCGGAAACTACCTTTTTATCAGTGTAGAGCCACAATCTCCGCGCATTTATTTGGTCGAAAGATCGCTAAAAGAGCTGGAAAAACAATCTAATCTTCAGATCCCATTTGTTTCAGTTCTAAGGAAGCAACTCGGAAATGCAATCGTCGAGCACGTTGAGAAAGTCAAAAACGAACGAGTATTTAAACTGAATCTAGACTCTCACAACGAGATGGGAGACAGGCAAACCTTTAATTTGTGGGTGCAACTAACCGGTCGGTCATCCAACTTATTCCTCGCGAATGAAGACAATCTGATTATTGGTTCGCTCCGCGAAACACTTGGCGATGGACAAGTTATCGGAACCCTATACGTACCGCCCGCCCGTGAAAATGAAAATAGCTCCCGCGAATTAGAGATTTTTCCTCACGACGCTTTTCATAGTCTTTCGAAAGCGCTCGACACGTTTTACATCGAAAAAGAATCAGAAAACCGTTTCCATTCAAAAGCAAACTCTGCAAAAAGTGAACTCTCAAAGTCATTGAAGAAAACACGGCGCTTACAAAAGAAACTCGCTGAAGATCTGAAACATCACGGCGATCCCGATAAATGGAAAAAATATGGCGACCTATTACTAGCGAATTCAGCCACCGCGAAACGGAATGCCGATAAGTTTTTGGTAGTAGATTATTTCGATGAAAATACGCCGACGATCGAAATTGCGGCAGATGAAAACATTTCGATCACCGCGGCCGCAGAGAAATATTTCAAGAAATACACAAAGGCGAGGAATGCGGGAAACGAAATTACAAAACGCCTGGCTGTACTCGATAAGGAAATCGAAAAACAGAATAAGAAAATTATAAATCTCGAACAGGCGGTTATCGACCGCGATGTTGAAACAATCGAATCATTTCTTGGGAAGAGCCGTGCCAAAAAGACTACAAATAAAAAAGGTAAAAAGGATAAGTCGTTGAGCTGTGCGCGAACCTTTGTTTCAGGCGATGGTCTCGAAATTCTCGTCGGTAAACGTTCTATAGATAATGATTTCCTGACTTTTCGGGTGGCCAAATCTTTTGATACCTGGCTCCATACGGCCGACTACGCCGGTTCGCATGTTGTTATCAGAACGATCAACCGAAATCCACCTCCGGAAAAAACTTTGATCGAAGCCGCCCAGCTAGCTGCTTTTTACAGCAAGGCCAAGAAGGAAGCAAAGGTTGCCGTCCACTATACGCAGAAGAAATTTGTAAATAAACCAAAGGGTGCCGCGCCCGGTTTGGTGAGTCTGGCAAGTTTCAAAACAATTCTGGTCGAGCCTAAAATTGCGATAAAGAAAAAAGACGGGTAGTCCCGTCCTAATAATCCAGTAGAAATAAATCGAATCTATTCGTTTACGATCTCCTCTACAGTCTCCTTCATTTTCTCGACTACCGAGCTGCCTCCGCCGCGAAACATACCAGTCAGCTTACCCTCACGGTTTATCAAGAAGCTTTGAGGAATTCCGTTCATCTGCGCGAGCTTGAAAAATTCGTTTACCATCTCATTTTCCGCCCAACCAAGCTTATAGTTGAGATTCATTTTCTCCGCAAATTCCTTTATTTCTTCAGGGCTTTCCGGGTCCGTATCTAACCCAATAATCTCAAAGCCCTTATCACGATACTTGTCTTGCATTTTAACGAGCTCGGGCATTTCTTTGCGACAGGGTCCGCACCACGTCGCCCATAAATTAATTAATATTACTTTTCCTTTGCTTGCTTTAAGGTTAAAAGTTCCACCATCCAACAACTTAAATTCAGCATTCTCAATAGTCGCGGGCGGCGCTGGATACCCCTCATCGTTTGTCGACGTCGAAGTCTTTGTTTCTTCGGCGTTGTTTACATTCGCCTCCCCCGTTGTCGTAGAATAACCGCAGCCAAGCAATCCGGAGAATACAAAACTCAAACAACAAAAAGTTAACAAAATCTGTAAAAACTTCTTCATAATTTAACCAACATCCTTCAATCGTAAAATAACGAGCGTGAATAAAAAGAGTACAAAAAACATTAACATTAGAACAAATTCATTTAACCCCTCATGTGTCCACGGATGAAGAAACGTAATATAGTTACTCAAATCCTCCGGGACCTTTTCCGCACTACCTACCTGAGGGCGCTCCGGCATTTCCGTAAATTGAACACGCTCTCCATTGTCTGCTCGTTTTTCAGCATCCTGCAGTTGTTTCTCAAGGTCTTGTTCGTAATCCTTGATATTTTTCTTTGCATCCGCAATTATCTGATCGTTTTTCTTTTCGATAGATCTGTAAAGCCCAAATCCATCGCTTTCGCCCGTGCTCAACGCTCCTTCGGGTTCTAAAGTGTCGAGCGTCGAAAAACGCTTCATGCTATCAAACGACCACGTCGCAGGCATTGTCAATCCCACCACTTTATTAATACCCGTCGGAACGCCTATTAATCCCGAAAAAATTATTTGCGGAATCAAAATCAAAGGAATTAAACTTGTCGCCATTTCAGAAGTTTTCACGAGAGCTGAAATGAACAGTCCAAGGGCGATACCAACAGCGGCTGTTAGCAGCATGACAATAAATTGTGGAATCCCGAAAAACATTCCCGGCATCGACATCAATCCGACCAAATCGAAAAATTTAAGCGGAATGAAAAGCAGAAAACACTGGATCGAGACAATCACGCTCAAAACAAAAAGTTTCGAACCAAGGTAGGGCAAGATCCCTAGATTGACCATTCGCTCACGTTGGTAAACCGGTTTCTCGCGAACGATCTCACGAGCCGCGACAGAGGTGCCAAACCAAATCGAGCATAGTGAAAGCGCAAAATATGCGAAATCGCGCGGCTGATTCGCCCCCATTACGAAAAAAACCAAAATTGCAATTATCGGAGCCTGAGCAAACAAAATAAGAAGGGTTAGCTTGTCCTTGGACAACACTTTCGCGTATCGGGCCGATAGCGTTCCCCATTGACGAATCGCACCAATAATTCCCAGACGATGACTCTTTTTGGATTTCCCTGCTGCTGATCGCTGAACTTCGCTGATTGGATCGGAGACGTTCGTTTTAAACTGGGGCGTTCTTAAGAAACGCTCCTTCCATTCATCCGCGACCTCTTCGGTGATCCTGAATCGATCTGATTCCCCGTAATCTCGGATTCTTTCCTCGACCGGTGCCTCAAGCTTGTCGTAAAGTTCTTTATAACTCGATGCTCCGAGGTGCTTTAGCGCTTCTTCCGGAGCTCCGTAAAAAACCAGCTTTCCTCGCATTAAAACCACGATCTTATCAAAAAGCTTTACATTTTCCATCGCGTGGGTTGTGAGAATTACCGTCCTTCCGGATTCCGCGATCTGACGAAAAAGCTTCATGATCTTTTCTTCGGTAGCTGGGTCAAGACCCGAGGTCGGCTCATCTAAAAATATAATCGAGGGCTTGGTAATCAATTCTACTGCGATCGAAACGCGTTTTCGTTGTCCACCCGAAAGTTCGTTGATCGCAAGGTCTCGTCGTTCTTCGAGCCCCGTAACGTCTAAGACCTCGTTAATGATCTGGTTGATCTCGGTCTTGGTAACATCGCGCGAAAGCCGCAGTTTAGCGACATAATAAAGAGTCTTGTAAACCGAAAGCTCGCGGTGAATTATGTCGTCCTGCGGGACGTATCCGATAGATTGTTTCAGTGAATCAAGATATCGGTAAAGATCTAAACTATTGATCAAGACGCTTCCTTCCGTCGCTGGTCTTGTTCCATTAAGCGCGTCGATAAAGGTCGATTTTCCAGCACCGGACGGACCCAATAAGCCGATAAATTCATTTGGCTGGATCGACAATGAAATGTCATCGAGAAGGCGAAGCATGCCCCCTCCCGCGCGGTTTTTTACAATCTTCGTAATACCGATTGAATCGATCCGAGTTTTCGAACGCGTATCAAATACGTCGACGTTATCGTAGTCATCAACCTGTATCACAAAGGAACCAATCTGAATCGAATCTGCTGGTGTGATTACTCGTCGCGTGATCGGTTCGCCGTTTACATAAACGCCGTTAGTTGAATTGAGATCCTCGATCGAAATTTCGCCAGGGGTTTTCCGTAAACGGGCATGTTGATTTGAAATCTGGAGTCCGTCAAGGCTGATGTCGTTTGCTTCATTTCTACCGATAAGCAGCTCATTTCTCTCGTCAAACTCGATACGCATCAGAAGCTGCTGCTCGACGGTTCCGGCGGTTGGCATCTTCTGAGAAACATCCCCCATTTTAAAAACCATGGTTCCGGCGCCTACTTCCTCCGTCCCGCCCTTCATTTCCGCGCCTTTATGCTGGGAATCATTCGCGAAATCCGGGACCTTTCCCCCTGGGATTAGAAACCGGAGGATCGGACCGCCGCGCCCGAGCTGGATACGATCAGTATGGTTCAAAGGAGTCGGCGAGGAAATTCTTTGTTCGTTGATTAGTGTGCCGTTGAAACTCTCGTTGTCCGAAACAATAAAATCAGATCCTTCCCGTTTGATTGATGCATGCCGGCGCGAAACCATTACCGCGGAAGCCTCGATCACGACATCGCCGTCGGGATCGCGTCCGAGCCAAATGTTATCTTTTGTGACCTCAACCGGGCCGCCTCCTGTGTTTCCAATAAACTCCAAACGTGGTTTGACGCGTGGTTCTACCTGCACTTTAGAATCAATAGGCGAAGCAACAGACGCAACTGGAATAGGGGCTGAGGCTTGAGGAATACTTGAGGGGCTTTGAACTGCAGGTGAAACATTGAAGCCACCCTCGCCGTTTTGGTTTGCAGGTTCGATTAAAATTACATGAACAAGTGGTCCGTTTTCGCCAAACTGGATTGAATTCCCAATCGAAAGGGCCGTTGTCTGAACCACTTTGATTCCGTTTAGAAAGGTTCCGAAACTTGAATTATTGTCGCGCAAACTCCATCCACCATTATTCCAAACTAATTCGGCATGATTGCGCGACACCATTCTGAACGACTCGTTCTCAAAGACGATATCGCAGCTCGACGGATCACGCCCGATACGAATTCGTTCCTTTTCAAACGAATGCTCACGGGGCGGCTTTCCTTCGCTCCCTTTTTCAACAAGGACAATTTTCATAGGGTCAGAATTAACTTCTAAATCGCTTTGTAAAGTAAAAACCGCGATTGTTCAACCGTATTTTGTTTTTCGTCGCTATTTTATCAGACAAAAAACAAAAAGCGTAAACGATAAATTTCGCTTACGCTTAGACTTAAATAAACTTTGAATTAATTGTCGTAATCGCGGTTCGGTTCAAAAGTTTTCAGTATTTTACCCAGCTCCCTTTTTGCCCGACATCCTCAAGAGTTTCGAGAATATCAGAGAGCGAAGTGGCAATCATCCTGGCCACGAATCCGTCCTTGACCTCAGGCCGGGCAGCAGGAATCCATATTCTTCTACCCCGAATTTCCAAATTCTCGCTACCTCGGCGGTTCGGCGGTTCGGCCAGCTGCTTCCAAGATCCTGAGCTGAAATACAGACCGTGCCTAAAAATAGAAAAAAAGTCAGCAACGCAATTTTGTGCACTCGCGTAGCGTTTTAACCGTAAAACTCCAATTAATTAGCCGACCGCACGAGCCGAAAACCAAGAGACTTGTCCTTCACATCCGGCTTGATCAATCCGCGATACGTTGAAGTGATCGCGTCTTTACCGGTCGGTTTTTCGAAAAAGCTCCCACCTCTGACAACTTGGGCTTCACTGGAAACCTCAACCGGACTTCCCGGATAAGCACGTCCGCGAGTGGATGTCCATTCCCATACGTTTCCAATTAGATCCTGTACGCCCCATTTATTTGCGCCACCCTTTCGTTCGCCAACATTGGAAACATCTGAAAGGCCGCCGATTAAGGCTCGCCCGGACTCAAAACTATCGCCCCACGGGTAAAGCCGATTCTCGCTTCCGCTACGCGCCGCGTACTCCCATTCTTCTTCAGTAGGTAACCGATATTCAACCCCGTCGCGTTTCGACCGCCATTCCGCGAATTTTAACGCATCCGCGAGAGATACAAAGTTTGCCGGTTGCATTTCTTTGCCCTTGATCGGTTTTCCGTTCACATAATGGGCGGGAACGACATAATCCGTTTCTTTCACGAACTGATAATATTCCTGGTTTGTGACTTCCGTTTCATCCATCAAAAAACTTTTTACCTCAACCTTATGTTCGGGGCGCTCTCTATCAAGCCCGTCGTTTCGTCCCATCGTAAATTCGCCTCCTGGGATGGTCACAAGCTCAATTTTCGACGTCGGTACCGTTACCGGCGTCTCCGCGGTTATCGTTGCCGTTGGAACGCCCGGCGAAGTGTTTGTCGGGTTCGAGGGCTCAAAGATCCCTGCCATATAAGCGCCGACTCCTCCTATAAGAGTCAGCAAGAACAAGCCTGATATTCCAATTATTGCGAGTACGATCGGAGATAAAAACCAGTTCGTTCGGGGTGGTGGTGAACCTACATCGATCCCTCCGGTTTGGTGATGCTGGTGAGCCGTATGCTGCATCTCATTCTGAGTGCCGTGGGTAATGGATAAATTTTGAGGCGTTTCTGGCGCGATCGACCGATTGAAAGCTACCGTCTCATCAGTAGGTTTCGGGATCCCGTCTGCATCGGCCGCAGATTTTAATTCCGCAACTACCTGCTTGGGGCTTCCGTCGAGAAATACGCTATTTTGCCAGTCCTCATAACCTTCGTGGTGAACCCGCAAATTATGGTTACCGCTTTGAATCCCCTCAAGCATGAGCCAACCGTCGGTTTGACTCGCTCCAACCGGAACATCGTTTACAAAAACTTCACAATTCGGCGGACTCGTCAGAACCTGCAATGTAGAAGCAGGTATTCCCGATTGTGCAGTTATGCTACCGTGTTGCGATAATCCGAGAGCTGATCCTAGCTCTTCAATAAGCTTTTCGACGGTCTCGGTCCTGTCAGATCTATCTTTTTCAAGCGTACGGCGAACCGCTTTCTCTACTGCGGGCGGAACCTGAACCCCAACCTCTTCAAAGGTAGGAGGTTTATCAGTAAGGTGCTTTTTCATTATCGCCGGAATTGACGAACCCTTAAACGGAACATCTCCTGCGAGCATTTGAAAAAGCATAACGCCGATCGAGTAAATATCCGAACGCGCATCAAGTTCATCGTCAGACCATTGTTCCGGGGCCATATAGTACGGCGATCCCATCAAACCTGTCGTCTGCGCCTGAATGAACGAACCCAGCAACTCACCCGACTTTATCTTCGCAAGTCCAAAATCAAGAATTTTCACTGCCTCGGACATATTTGGCTTGTCTTTGAGCAGCATTATATTGAGCGGCTTCATATCGCGGTGAATGATTCCTTGCGCATGGGCAGCTCCGATACCTTTGGCAATTGCCGAAACTACTGCAAATGCTTGCTCAGGTACCAGACGTTTTTCTCGCGCAAGATAATCATGGAGATCCTCGCCTTCAACAAATTCCATTACCAAAAAAGGCATCGTTCCCTGCGCTACACCATAATCGGTCACATTTACTACGTTTTGATGACGAATAGCGGCGGCCGCAAGCGCTTCTTGCCTGAACCGCTGAACCAGCTGAGGGTCGTTTCCTACCAAATCCGGGAGGATGATCTTGATCGCGTGAAGGGTCTTTAAATAAGCATGCCTGGCCCTATAAACAACCCCCATTCCACCTTGACCAACGCGCGTTTCCAAATGATATTTACCCTCTAAAACAGGCTCGCCGGCTATCGTGTGAAGCGTAGGCATCCCGTCTTGAGGACAGGTATTCACATCATCGGCATAACACGCTTTGCAATGTTGACACTCTTTCATTAATTTATGGACGTAATCCGAATTAAAACTTGCAGTCAATTAAAGTACGATTTGGAATAGTTCCCAAAACCTACCGGAATAATAATATCAATTACTAAGTCTAATTGCTTTTCAGCCTTCAATCAAGGTTTATTAAACTTTGCTTGTGGCTACAAACTTGACGTATCAAATGTTGCCCTCGCCAGCGGCAAAACTAAATCCGTCTTCGGTGCTCTTTGGGATCATCCAAGGTGAACCTAAAAATATGTTAAACGAAATCAAAGTTGCCCAGAATTCTTTTATTCGATGGAAATTTGGTTAATAGTGCCGACAAACAACCCATACCGATTTGCAATCCCTTGAAGAAATTCGACATAGTCCAACCGTCGGAAAAGCTACTTAACTACAACATTCACAAGCCTTCCGGGAACAACGATTATTTTCACGATCTCTTTTCCGTCGGTATATTCCGTGATTTTTTTATCTTGGATTGCCAGTTTTTGCAATTCCTCTTTCGACGCCTCCGACGAAGTTATGATTCGCGCCCTGACCTTACCGTTTACCTGTACGACAATTTCGATTTCATCTTCTTTTGCAACCTTTTCGTCGGCAATTGGAAAACGCGCGCCCGACTCTAAAATTCCGATGTCGCTTCCTGTTACGACTTCCCAGAGTTCTTCCGAAACATGCGGAGCGTAAGGCGCGAACATCAAGATCAAGCTTTTGCACGCTTCGCGCACCGCAATAATATCACTATCGTCAGCCGCTTCAGGATCGACCTTGAATTCGTACATAGCATTCGACAATTCCATAAGAGCCGCAACAGGTATGTTGAACTGACCGCTTTCGAAGTTTTCGCTAATTCGTTTGATCGTCTGATGCGTCTTTTGCCTCAGTTTTTTTGCCGAATCGGAATAACGAGCTGCCTTTAGCAAATCTGCAGACTCAGACCCGCCAGCCCCTATGCGATCATTCGATTTACCAATCACATCTTTCCATTTATAAACGTATCGCCAGACCCGTTGAATAAATCTCACTGCACCATCTATTCCCGTTTCCTGCCAAACCAATTCATTTTCAACGGGTGCCGCAAACATTGAAAAAGTTCGCACTGCGTCTGCACCGTAAATCGAGATCATATCGTTTGGGTCAACGCCGTTGAGCTTTGATTTACCCATTTTTTCAACTGCGACCCTCAAACGCGAACCGTCTTCCGCTAGCTTCGCCCCCAAAACTTTTCCGCTTTCATCACGTTCGATCGTCACGTCATCCGGGAATACGTAGGTTTCCTTTTCCTTGCTGTAAAAAGATTCCGCAACAACCATTCCCTGTGTTAAAAGTCTTTTTGCGGGTTCGGTAAATTCGACAAGACCAAGTTCGTTAGAAACTTTTGTCCAAAAACGCGTGTACAGCAAATGCATCACGGCGTGGTCGATTCCACCGATATATTGATCGACCGGCATCCAGTAATTTACAACGTCAGAAGCGAAGGGCATGCTGGAATTATGGGGATCGCAATAACGAAAGTAGTACCATGAAGAATCCACGAACGTATCCATTGTATCCGTTTCGCGTTTTGCCGGTTCGCCGCATTTTGGACAGGTCGTGTTTACAAAATCATCGACCTTGGCAAGAGGAGATTCGCCAATTCCTGTAAATGGTGCAGAGTCCGGAAGTTCGACGGGCAAATCGTCCATCGCAACCGGAATGGCGCCGCACGAATCGCAGTAAACTATTGGAATCGGCGCCCCCCAAAAACGCTGACGCGAGATTCCCCAATCGCGCAAACGGTAAGTAGTTGCGCCTTCACCAAACCCATGTGTTTCAGCATGATGCGTCATTTCTTTGATCGCATCTTTACTTTCTTTTCCGTTCCAGTAATCCGAATGCACCAAAATGCCTTTTGCCGTAAACGCCTGCTCCAACCCCAAAGACTGCATAGTGTGATGTTCGTGTACCAAGTGCGGCTCCGAAATAACCTGTCGAATAGGCAAATCAAACTTTTTAGCAAACTCAAAATCGCGTTCATCATGCCCCGGAACCGACATCACCGCGCCGGTTCCATAGCTCATCATCACATAATTACCTACCCAAATTGGAATTTCTTCATTGCTAAACGGATTGACTGCCTTCAATCCGGTATCAACTCCATCTTTCTCACTTTCCTCGTCATAATCTTTCGGTGTGGCTTGTTCAACTTTTATCTCTTTAATTTTCGTTCTAACTCCATCTGAAAAACTATCGAAATTCTCCAAGATCAAAGGATGTTCGGGAGCAACAACAATCGAATTCGCACCAAAAATCGTATCTATCCGAGTCGTAAAAACTTTAACTCTGAACTCTGAACTCTGGACTCTGAACTCGACAAAAGCTCCCTTGCTCTTATTTATCCAGTTTCGCTGCATCGTTAAGACACGTTCCGCCCAACCATCTTCAATCTGAGACATATCCTGCAGAAGTTCTTCCGCATAATTTGTGATCCTAAGAAACCATTGCGGACGCATTTGCTTTTCAACCTGCGACCCGCAACGCCAACAAACTCCTCCCGAAGCCTGTTCATTTGAAAGTGTCGTTTGGCATTGCGGGCACCAGTTGACCTCCGAATCTTTTCGATAAGCCAATCCCATTTCCAACATTTGAAGGAAAAACCACTGATCAAACTTATAATATTCGGGACGATGGGCTGCGATTTCACGAGACCAATCGTAGCTAAACCCCAGACTCTGAAGCTGCTTGCGCATTTCGTCGATATTATTTTCCGTCCATTCACGCGGATTTACACCCTGTTTTATCGCCGCTTGCTCGGCAGGCTGACCAAAAGAATCCCAGCCGATCGGGTGCAGCACGTTGAAACCTTGAAGCCGTTTGTACCAACTTAGAACATCGCCGATCGAATAATTCCGGACGTGCCCCATATGGAGTTTGCCCGAGGGATACGGCAGCATTTCAAGGCAGTAGAATTTTTCCTTTTGATCGTCGATCTTTGCCTCAAATGTGGAACGAGCCGCCCAACGTGTTTGCCACTTTTTTTCGATTTTCTGCGCGAAATATTTTTCGTCCATTGTCTTATTTTAAAGCTTTAAGATTAACAAAAAGCTAAGTTTAGCGGATAAACAGATTTGTATCTACCCGGCGAAATAAGTATTAAATTGTGACTGAAATGCGATGGAAATTTGCCACTTCGTCAAGAAACCCGACGAGCGGCTATGTAAGGAGGAGTTTGTTTTTGCTAAACTGCATTGAGAGAATATACGGTAACTATGTCGGACTTGTCCAGTAAATTTTCCCTAAAGCTATTTTTTTGCGGTAGCAATTTGATCATATTGGCTTCGAATGTGTTTGCTCAAACCCCCGAGCAGATAAAGTTTTACGCCGAAAGAATCGAGTTTGGGGAAATTGAAGTGAAAAGAAACGCCTTGTACGATTTACGGAATTTTGAAACAGAATTGGCTTCCCGTGTGGCGGTTCCCGCACTCAGGGACACATCGGAAATTGTTCGTGCGACTGCTACTCACTCGGTAGTTTTCCTGCAAATGGACGAAGCCGCACAAGTGCTCTTGCCGCTCCTTAGCGACGAATCACCATACATTCGACGTGAGACGGCATACGCGCTCGGAAAAGTTCGAAATCCAAAAACTGCTGATGAGCTGATCGGCCTTCTCAAGAACGATAAAGATCAGGAAGTTCGTGGCGCGTGCGCAATTGCGCTCGGAAAGATCGGAGACGCGTCAGCAGTGGTTACTCTGACGGCGATATTTGGTCGGAAACTGAAATCGGACGAAATATTCCTGCGCCGTGCAGCGGCACGTTCAATAGGCCAAATCGCACAAATCATTCAGGATCAGAAGTCAACACGCACTACTCCGGAGAGTTTCCTTCCCGACGAATACAAAATCGTAAGGCGCCCGAAATATCGCAGACTTCTTGAGATCTTTCCTATTTTCAGCGAGGCAAATGCAGCGCTGGCAAAAACCCTCCAAAATCAAAAAGAGGCGGAGGATGTAAAACGTGAGGCCGCTTTTGCGCTTGGTGAAATCGGTGAGGCAACCTCGATTGAAATTCTGAAATCGAATTTGGGCTCAAAAGACTATTATTTAGTGGAAATATGTGAAGAAGCTTTACGAAAAGTCTATGCAACGGTAAATCTTGCGAATTCGGACAGACCATCGGACTCTACGACGAAAAACAATTGATTTTCATTTCGCACGACTCTTTGCTTTAATTGAACAATGCGCCCAAAACATCAAATCGAAAAGTTTGAACCCGATCTTGCAAGTCTCTTTAAAGAAACTAGACAATACACCGAAAAACTTTGCGAGCCGCTTGAGTTGGAGGATTACGTATTACAGCCGATCGAAGACGTATCTCCCGCGAAATGGAATATCGCTCATACGACCTGGTTTTTTGAGGAAATGATCCTTAAAAATTTCTCTCCGAATTATAAAGAATTCGATCCAAAATTCGGCTATCTTTTTAACAGTTATTACAACACGATCGGCGAACGCACGCTTAGAGACAAGCGCGGAGATCTTTCGCGACCGACCGTAAAAGAAATCTTTGCTTATCGCGAGCATGTCGATTCAGAAATGCTAAAACTGCTTGAGAGTGAATTATCACCGGAGCTTCAAGAACTAGTAGTTCTGGGTCTATACCACGAGCAACAGCACCAGGAACTTTTCCTTACCGATCTAAAATATACGCTAAGCACGAACCCGCTTTTCCCGGTTTACCGGCAGGATTTTGCGCTGGTGGAAAAAGGTGAAAGCAGTAATAACCATCATATAGAGATCGAGAGCGGAATAAAAAATATCGGTTTTGATGGAAACGGATTTTGTTTTGACAACGAGCTTTCGAGGCACAAGGTATATTTAGAGGACTTCCAGATTCAAAGTCAATTGGTAACGAATACGGAGTTCACCGAATTTATTGATGATGGCGGTTATACAAATCATTCGCTATGGCACGCAGAAGGATGGGATTGGATAAACAGCAGCGTGGTGAATTCGCCGCTCTATTGGAATAAAATTGACGGCGTTTGGAATCAATTTACCCTCGGCGGAATGCGTAAAATAAAAGGCGAAAACCCCGTTTGCCATATTTCATTCTATGAAGCGTCAGCGTTTGCGGAATGGAAAGGTCTACGCCTTCCGACGGAATTTGAATGGGAAACTGCCTGCGATCACTTTGAATGGGGTTTGCGTTGGGAATGGACGAATTCAGCATATCTTCCATATCCTAAATTTGAAACGGCCGAAGGCGCAGTTGGGGAATACAATGGAAAATTTATGATAAATCAGATGGTTTTGCGAGGAGCATCCGTTGCGACGCCGCGCAATCACAGCCGCAAAACTTATCGGAATTTTTTCCATCCGCACCTCCGTTGGCAGTTTACCGGATTGCGCCTCGCGAAATAATAAGGATCCACCAATGTTGAATTCATTCAAGCAAAAACAAGATACCTTCGCCGAAGATATCCTTGAAGGCCTTTCGGAATCTCCAAAACATCTTTCGTCAAAATATTTTTACGACGACGAAGGTTCGAGACTTTTTCAGGAAATCATGAAATTGCCTGAATATTATTTGACGTGGAGTGAAACCGAGATCTTTCGCAAACAAACGGAGGAGATCTACGATTCGCTCGATGCTGGAGGAAGGGAATTCGACCTCATCGAACTCGGAGCAGGAGATGGAACAAAAACGTCGCTTTTGGTCGATTATTTTTTGAAAAAGAAAACGAAATTCCGATACGTACCGATAGATATTTCTTCCGAAGCGTTAAACTTTTTGACGGAGAAATTCAATGTGGAGTTTCCCGATCTTGACATTCAAACAGAGCGGGGTGATTATTTTAAGACTCTCGAAGCATTTAACCAATCCTCGGACCGACGAAAAATCATACTGTTCTTGGGGTCAAATATAGGTAACTTCCGGGAGCAGCAGGCTGTCGAGTTTTTTAAACGTTTGCGCGAAGTAATGAATGAGGATGATTTGCTTTTCATAGGTTTTGATCTGCATAAAAACCCCAAAACCATCCTAAATGCATACGCAGATTCGCAGGATGTTACTTCGAAATTCAACCTCAATTTACTCAAACGAATAAATCGCGAACTCGGTGCCAACTTCGACACTGAAGAATTTTCACATTATGCAAGCTATCATCCGACCGAATGCGCAGCGCGCTCTTATTTGATCTCGCAAAAGGAGCAAACTGTTTTCATTAAATCATTCGACAAAGAGTTTCATTTCAAAAAATGGGAACCGATCTATATGGAAGTTTCGCAGAAATATAATCTTGAAATGATCGAGAAATTAGCGGATGAGAGCGGTTTCTGTATACTAAAAAACTTCTTTGACGAGAATTATTTTTACACTAATTCACTTTGGACGCCTTCCTGATAAATCCGGTTTGAACATAAACATCCTGAAATTCGATTCTCTCGAATCCACCAATATCGAAGCAATAGAGCAAGCAAAAAGGGGGGCGGACGAAGGACTTTGTATTGTTGCCGATCAACAATCTTCGGGACGGGGACGCTTCGGGCGTACATGGGCATCGGAAAAAGCGGCAGGATTATATTTTAGTATCGTCTTGCGTCCGAAGATCGAAAGCGAATTTTTACCTCTTATCACTCTGATGGCCGCGGTTGCGATTTACGACGTTTTAGAAAAGCTATATTTAATAAAGCCTGATATTAAATGGCCAAACGACGTTTTAGTGAACGAGGAAAAAATTTCCGGCATTCTCGCTGAAACCGTCGAAACGAATAAGGGGCGCGCGGTTGTCGTTGGGATCGGGATCAACCTAGATTCTTCAAAACTTCCCGAAGATATTGCGCGAAACGCGACTTCGATCAATAACGAAACCGGGCAAATCCCCGAAAGGAATGAACTTCTGACGGCGCTTACGAAATATTTCGGTTACTTCTACAAGATCCTTGAGGACGCGGGCGGTGCGAAAAGTATTTGTGAACATTGGACAACTCGTTCGACTTACGGCGAAAACAAGAGCGTGAAAGTCTCTTTGGAGGGTGAAATACTTTACGGTATCACAAAAGGACTCGAGCCAAATGGTGGATTGCGAATTCTTACCGAACAAGGAAATTTGAAGGTGATTCACGCGGGCGATATTGAAAGAATTAGGCCAACTAGTGATAATACGGCGCATATATGAGAGAATGATATTTGATGTTTGCTAGATTATTTTCGCAAACATTCTTTGGTTTTATATTAGGTATAAAAATAATGAATTCTGATTTTGACGATTTTGACAGCGATCTCGAAAACCTAAACGATGAGCTATCGGATTTCGGAGACGAATTCGAACCATTTGGATTTGAAGGTAATGAACTCGATATCGAAATAAAGCAGATTGAGTTTAGCGAAGTGAATATGCGAACTGCTTTGCTATCCAAAAACAATATGTTTGCATTGCTCTGTCTAAAAACCGCTAATGAAGGCGGTGCAATTTGCCGAGTTGATCCACGCGAAGGAAATCCGGCAGTTCAATTATACGATGACCCGGAAAAAGCCGTTGATTGGTTTACGAAAAGTCTCGCTACTAGTAAGAAAAATGGTTGGCGGGTGGTCTACGACGGCCTTCCATTAGAAGGATAGTGAAGGTTTAACCGAACAAAAACACATAAGTGGAAAGGTTTTTTGATAAATATCGATTAGCTTTTCCACTTTTTCTTTTCAGTCTTT
>JBGTGX010000128.1:0-18290 GCA_041746475.1 Pyrinomonadaceae bacterium
TACCCATCAATTGTTTCAGAAAATCATCCATAATTTCTCCCGCTTTTCTATATTCTATTTCGAAGCGCCGCCAATCTGCCTGACCTTCCCCATTTACTCGTTTTTTCTACGGCGGTTTTGTTTTTCCTATTTCCTTTTTTCTCACCGAACGCAATTGCTGACGCAATTATCGCCATATCCAGCTGCGTTTGATCGAAACGCTTTTCCTTCTTACGCTTATTAAACGCACTAATAAAACCTGTGTCTAAACTTCCTTCGATGAAAACTTCATCTTCCATTATCTCGCGAAAAAACGGCAGCGTTGTTTTGATTCCTCCAACGTCGTACTCCCCTAACGCACGACGCATCCGGTCGATCGCTTCATTGCGGTCTCTACCGAAAGCGCAAAGTTTTGAGATCATCGGATCATAATATATCGAAACTTCCGAACCTTCATAAACACCGCCGTCATCGCGCACACCGTTTCCCTGAGGGAGGCGAAGACGTTTGATTTTACCCGGCGAAGGAAGAAAATCGTTATCGGGGTCTTCCGCATAAACCCGACATTCGATCGCATGCCCACGGATCGAAATGTCTTCCTGAGAAAACGAAAGTTTTTCGCCATTGGCGATGCGGATCTGCTCGCGAACGAGATCTATTCCTGTGACCAATTCCGTTACCGGGTGTTCTACCTGAAGGCGCGTATTCATTTCGAGAAAGTAAAATGATCTATCAATATCCGAAACCAAAAATTCAACCGTTCCGGCGCCCACGTAATTAACTGCTTTTGCAACCTTTACAGCTTCGGCGCCCATCCGTTCACGCAGGTCGGGGTCGTTTATCGGCGAAGGTGCTTCCTCAATAACCTTTTGATGCCGCCGCTGTATCGAACATTCGCGCTCGCCCAAATGAACATGATTTCCGTGGGTGTCGCTCATGATCTGAATTTCTATATGCCTTGGGCGAATGATCGCTTTTTCTACATAGATCTCATCATCGCCAAAACTCGCCAAAGCTTCGGCCTTAGAATTTTCGAATCCGGATCGAAGTTCGCTCTCATCCATTACGAGCCGCATTCCTTTACCGCCGCCGCCCGCCGATGCCTTGAGCATCACCGGATAACCAAAATTTTCAGCAACTTCCTTTGCTTCATCATGATCCTTAAGCGGGGCCGTGGTACCCGGAACAACCGGACAACCTGCGGCAATCGCAATCTTTCGTGCGGAAATTTTTCCACCCATCCCTTCCATGGCATCCGGCGCCGGACCGATGAACACAATTCCCGCTTTTATAACTTTTCGCACAAAGTCGGCATTTTCCGACAAGAACCCATAGCCGGGATGAATCGCCGCCGCTCCCGATTCTTTCGCTACTTCCAAGATCTTATCCGCACGCAAATAACTTTCGTTTGACTGAGGATTCCCGATCAGGAAGGCTTGATCAGCCATTCGAACGTGGAGAGCATCTTCATCCGCTTCGGAATACACCGCAACCGTAGAAATTCGCATTTCCCGACACGCCCGAATGATGCGAACAGCGATTTCTCCTCGATTTGCGATCAGAATTCTTTTGAACATAATCTATGCGCGACTCTAAACCAAAATGGAATTGTGGTGATTTCGCGGATCAAACCGTACCACGACCTGTGCACCCGGAGCATACTTTAAACGGTCAAGGCGTTGTTCTTCGGTCAAGATCTCAGAAGACTCAAAATCGACCCCCTGAATCCTGTAAATATAATGCGCGATCTCGTCACCCGCTCCGTTTATCTCAGTTTCAACAATTACCGCATCGGTCATTCTGCCAAACTGAAGCAATTTTTGTCGTCTTGCTTCGGGCGAGTTGTCATCCTTTTTCCGTCTGATGAAGTTAAAGAGTCCCATATTAGTCAAGTATGAGGGGCGGTTTATTATATTTACTCCTAAGCTTATTCGCAGCGGCGAGCACCGTTGGCCGCTTGACGATCTTTGCTTCAAGGGGGCGCTTTCCCGGAATATCGAGCATTATCAAACCTAAAAGAATCGTCAGAATGCCTTGTCCGGGCACTCCTGGAAGCGATAATGCGATTCCGAGTAAAATCAAGAATAAACCCAAAATATTTTTTAATATGACGGCTCCCCAGCGAACCAGCCAACGACTATTCGGCATAAAATCCTGTTTGTAGTGCGAACTAAAATAATTTGCCGGAATTTTCACCAAAACAAGGGCGATCGCAGCAAAGCTTATCACAAACGAGAATAGGAAAATGCCTACTCCGATCGTGATTCCCTGCCACGACAATGAATGCCAATATTGAGAAAGCCAAGTCATTGTTTTTTGAGTTTTTCGTGACTACCGAGTCTACTCTCAAGTTTTCTAAACTCCTTCCAAGTGTGAAACATACGGTGAATGAAAGTCCATGTCGAACCAATCGCTAATACCCAGAGCACTTGCGGCATTCGGTTGAAAAGGAAAAAATCTGAATCCCAGTTCCAGGTTGAGAGTGCGCCGATTATCAAGAGCACGATCCTTTCCGGACGCTGCAGAAACCCGACATTTGCTTTCACACCCAAACTATCCGAGCGAGCCGCAGTATAGCTAACCATTAC
This sequence comes from Pyrinomonadaceae bacterium, assembly GCA_041746475.1. GTDB lineage: Bacteria > Acidobacteriota > Blastocatellia > Pyrinomonadales > Pyrinomonadaceae > Aridibacter. Next base: position 2,568 of record JBGTGX010000128.1, read on the forward strand.
CGAGCTCATCATTGCGAGCCCGGCAAGAAACACGTTTGTTACGGATCTTTGGGGAGTGTTGCTGGCATAAAAAACGATGATTCCGATAAACGCGATCATGTCCGAAACGCGATCAAGCGATGAATCTAAAAAACCGCCGAATCGCGTAACATTTCCAGTAAGGCGCGCGACATTTCCATCAAGCATATCGAAAATGTTTGCGATTATTAGAACGATACCCGCCCAGAAAAATTGACCGACCCCGAAGAGCAAACCACACGCAACCGCAATCATCACGCCGATCACCGTAAGAATATTTGGATGCACGCCGCCATAAGCAAGCCACCGCACCATTGCGTCGATTATGCGTTTCGCGCCCCGTCCTATGCTTGCTCCAAACATCCTGCAGGTTCAGCGTTTCTTGAATATCTGAACCTCTATTCTCCTAAATCGTGGATCGTTTCCAGCTTTGCTATCTCGAATGTTCGCCAACCTTTCGGCGTTTTTACCTTAACCTCGTCACCTTCCTCTTTTCCCATAAGAGCTTGCCCGATCGGTGAGGCCGTTGATAATAGCCCCTTGTCGGGGTCTGCTTCCTCCGAAGTGACCAGCTTATATTCAATCTCATCTTCGCGCTCAAGATCAAAAAGCAAAACCTTGGAGCCGTAGGCGACCATGTCAGTCGGAAGTTTTGAAATGTCAATGGAATCTACCTCATCCATACGCTGCAGAAGCTGTCCGATTCGTGCCGAAACCATCGATTGTCTTTCCATCGCGGCTTTATATTCGGCGTTTTCTTTCAGATCGCCCCATTCTCGCGCACGGGAGATTTCCTTCGGCAGTTGATTATGTAATTCGTCTTCAAGTTTTGCTAATTCTTGCCTTAGTTTTTTTCTGATTTCCTGCATATATTTAACCCAAAAAAACGTAGCTTTTCTTAGAATTTAAAATTGCTCCTCATTCGGAGCTGCAAATGAAATTCCTATATCTCTCGCGGTACGAACCAATTGACCGGAGACAATTACGGACTTAATGTTTGCAATGGCGTCCACCAGCGGAACAGTTATGACCTCGCCCGATTTCAGAGCGACCATTTGCCCTCTTTCTCCGCTTGCAAGCGAACGCACGGCTCGCGCACCAAAATTCGTGCCCAACATACGGTCAAATGCATTTGGACTCCCGCCCCTTTGCAGATGACCAAGCACAACGCACCGTGATTCTTTTCCGGTCACCTGTTCAACGTGTTTCCGAACATATTCACCAATGCCGCCAAGACGAAGCTCTTCGGCGTCCAGATAAATTTCGTTTTTACCTACTTCCATTGCCCCTTCCGCGACGACTATATTTGTAAACAGCGAACCGCTTTTTTCGCGGTCATAGACCTTTTTAATCAGCGAATCAAATGAAAACGGAATCTCCGGGATCAGAATCACATCCGCACTGCCGGCGAGCCCCGCTTCAAGCGCGATCCACCCGGAATTTCGCCCCATCACTTCGAGGATCATAACCCGGTCGTGGGACGCGGCGGTCGTGTGCAAACGATCGAGCGCCTCAGTCGCAATATCGATTGCTGTCCTGAAACCAAACGTCAGCTCCGTCGCCGACAGATCATTGTCTATCGTTTTCGGAACTCCGACAACAGGAAATCCTCTTCGATGAAATTGTTCGGCGATCGCAAGCGTTCCTTCGCCCCCGATCACGACAAGGGCTTCAATCTTGTTTCTCTTCAAATTATCGAGTGCTTCATCGATCGGCAAATCGGGAATGATCATTTCGCCGTCAATGATCTTGCAGAAACTTCCCTTATTGCGAGTTCCGAGGATGGTTCCGCCGCGTGGAAGAATTCCACTTACGGTTTTCGTAGTTAGCTTTCGAAGTTGCGGTTCTCCGATTATTCCTTCGAAACTGTCCTCGATCCCGATGCACCGCAGATGGAATTCGCCAATTGCGGTTCGAACAGCAGCCCGGATAACTGCGTTCAGGCCGGGGGCGTCACCGCCGCCGGTAAGTATGCCGATTTTTTTATACATATGAAAAAAGAGCCCCGAAAGTAAGAAGTTATTCTACTCTAAGAACTCGCGTTTACTAAATTGTTAAGGATTATTTTCCGCCTACTCTCGAGGGTTCGTGATATTCACCATAATCCGGATAATCAATTGTTTCCAAACTTCCGGGACGCGTGTTCTGCGTAAACATTTTTAGCGCATCTTTGAGCACATTCTTTTGAAGTTCTTTCATATTCGGTTTCCCAAGCGAATTCCCAATCTTGAAACCCTTTGGATAAAGTGCACGTGGCGGACGCATCTGCGCAGAAACTTCCGGACTAACCGTAATCAGTAAAGTCGGAGTACCCCTCATCTCAATTTCTCTTTGAACCGCTACGACCGTGCGGTGGCAAACATTTGGTCAGCCGCCGGTTAAAATCACAGCGTCTGCTCGCGAACCACGATCAATTTCATCGGCGATCTGAGGAGCTGTTTCGTCGTACATTTCTTTTAAGCGCATCGTGTATCCCATATAACCGACGTGTTTTCGGGCGATACCACCAATGAAACCCTCATCCTTAAGTTCGCGCAGAATATCTATCGGAAAAACAACATTTATATCGGCATCCGCGTCTTCGTGGTTGTAATGATGATGGGTGACCATTAGATCCGATGCCTGAATGTTTTCATCCATCAACCGGTAAGTTAAATCGCCAAGGTCGTCTGCGATATTGAAGGCATCCTGATCTTTCCGGTGCACTCCGGCCGCCGTAACAATTGATACTGTGGCATCACTTAACTCCTTATCAAAGGGTGTAAACGGAATGCATTTTCTTGCGAACTTTGACATTTTTTGACGTATATTTTGTATTATATTGACTAAAAAGTATATATCATAAATGGTTTTCTCAATAATATGATCCTTTGACCCTGGCCGATCGTTTTGCAGGCAAGTCACAGCGTAACCAAAAATAGAGATCATCATTTCTGAAAAAATCAAATAAAAATGCTTTTATTCGTTGACTCAAGCTTTGACACTATCCATTGCATATTGATAGCAAAATGGTATTAGTCAGCGAACCCTTGAGTCGCTTGACATAATTATTTGTAAGAATTATTCTAAATCTAATTAGTAATATGACACACGCAATTGAAGATATCGAAAGTCTGGGATTGACGAAGCAGCGCCGGGCTGTGCTACAGGCGATTCGGGGATCAGAAAAGCATTTAACAGCCAATGAGGTTTTTGCGTATGCCCGCAGACTTCTTCCGAGCATCTCGTTCGCTACCGTTTACAATTCTTTGAATTTTTTAAGAACCAAGGGATTAATCTCCGAGATTCGGTTCGGAACGGATGCGAAACTTTACGATCGAAATCTTACGAAACACGATCATGCGATCTGTAATAACTGCGGAAAGCTCGTTGATATGGAACTTAATTTGCCGAGGGGTCTGCTTGAAGATGCTGCTAATCGATCTAATTTCCAAGCCGAATCAATCGAACTGACACTCCGTGGTTTATGTCCTGAGTGCAGCAACTGACAAGCGGCGAGCATATCACTGGTTACGAAGAACAGATAACAAAATTTCAAATAAAAGAAATCAAAGAGGTAAAGAAAAGATGGGAAATGAGACACATTCAGGAGATTCAACAAACGGCGCTGCTTGGGATACTAACGAATCAAGCCGTTGTCCTTTCACTGGCAAAGTTCATAAATTCAGTGCGGGAGCGGGCACGTCGAACCGTGACTGGTGGCCAGAGCAGTTAAATTTAGACATTCTTCGACAGCATTCTGACCGATCCAATCCGATGGGTACGGATTTCAATTATGCCCAAGAGTTTTTAACCCTTGATCTGGATGCAGTGAAACAAGAGATCTTTGATTTAATGACCAATTCACAGGAGTGGTGGCCGGCGGACTACGGCCATTACGGCCCACTTTTCATACGAATGGCTTGGCACAGTGCAGGCACCTATCGTATAGGCGACGGGCGCGGCGGTGCCGGCAGCGGTAACCTTCGTTTTGCTCCACTCAATAGTTGGCCAGACAATGCGAACCTCGATAAAGCTCGGTTGTTGCTGTGGCCAGTCAAGAAGAAATACGGCAGAAAACTTTCGTGGGCGGACTTGATGGTTCTTACCGGGAACTGTGCGCTTGAATCAATGGGATTTAAGACGTTCGGCTTCGGCGGCGGTCGAGAGGATGTCTGGGAGTCCGAAAGTGATACTTATTGGGGTTCTGAAAGTGAATGGTTGGGGGACGAACGATATACAGGTGAGCGAGACCTGGAGAATCCGCTTGCCGCTGTTCAAATGGGATTGATCTATGTAAATCCGGAAGGTCCAAATGGAAATCCTGACCCGGTTGCGGCAGCTCATGACATTCGGGAAACGTTCGGACGAATGGCGATGGACGATGTGGAAACCGTAGCGCTGATTGCAGGCGGACATACATTTGGGAAAACACACGGTGCTGCTGATCCGGGAGAGCATATCGGTATGGAACCGGCAGGGGCGAGTATAGAGGAGCAAGGTCTCGGTTGGAGGAATTCGTTTGGCAGTGGAAATGCGGAAAATACAATCACGAGCGGAATCGAAGGAGCTTGGACGAAAACACCAGCCCAATGGAGCCACGACTATTTCGAACACCTGTTTGGCTTCGAATGGGAATTGACCAAGAGCCCTGCAGGTGCAAATCAGTGGAAACCAAAGGATGACGGCGGTGCAGGAACGATTCCTGATGCCCATGACCCTTCTAAGACACACGCGCCATTTATGCTTACAACCGACCTATCTCTCAGAATAGATCCGGCGTACGAGAAGATTTCTAGACGATTTCATGAGAATCCGGAAGAATTTGGAGAGGCATTCTCACGGGCTTGGTTCAAACTCACCCACCGCGACATGGGACCAAAAGTTCGCTATCTCGGACCGGAAGTACCGGAAGAAGATTTAATCTGGCAGGATCCGATCCCGAAAGTTACTCACGAATTGATAAACGATCAAGACATTTTCGAGTTAAAGGGTAAAATTCTTGCTTCAGGTTTGTCGGTTTCCCAACTCGTATCGACAGCTTGGGGTTCAGCTTCTACTTTTCGTGGTTCGGATAAACGCGGCGGCGCAAATGGCGCAAGAATTCGCCTAGAACCGCAGAAAGATTGGGAAGTCAATAATCCGTCACAGCTTGCAAATGTCCTGTCGACGCTTGAGGCGATTCAAAAAGAATTCAATGACGCTCAGTCGGGCGATAAAATGGTTTCGCTCGCTGACTTGATCGTTCTTGGTGGAGGTGCCGGAATTGAGAAAGCCGCACGAGATGCCGGTCACGATGTAAAGGTGCCGTTTACTCCGGGACGTGCCGATGCTTCGCTCGAACAAACAGAAGTAGATTCGTTCAGATATCTTGAACCAATTGCAGACGGATTCCGCAATTATAAAAAGGCACAGGACACCGCGGCGGCAGAGAAAATATTAGTTGATCGGTCACAATTGTTGACGCTGACGCCTGGTGAAATGACTGTTCTGATTGGCGGATTGCGTGCCCTTAATGCAAACTACGACGGATCAACGCACGGCGTTTTCACCAATCGGCCCGGGACTCTGACAAACGACTACTTCGTAAATCTCCTCGATTTCAATACGACTTGGAAGGCGACTTCTGATGATCAAGAACTATTTGAAGGTCGTGATCGAAGAAGTGGTGAGGTGAAATGGACCGGTACACGGGTGGATCTGATTTTCGGTTCAAATACGGAACTCCGTGCGATTGCAGAGGTTTACGGATGCGATGACGCTCAAGGGAAATTTGTAAATGACTTTGGGGCGGCGTGGACCAAGGTGATGAATCTTGACCGCTTTGACGTAAAATAACTTTCGGCGATTTCTTGGCAGATTGCAATGTTATATTTTTTCTGCCGAAGTCTAAAAGTTGGTATATTTTATAATACCGTTAGCAGTGACCAAATAGTTATCAAAACGTCGAAAGTGACCTTTTTCAGGTCACTTTCGACTTTCTTCAATTGTAGGTGTAAAAAAAGAATAAGCTGAGCCAAGTCAGCAAAGTTAAAAAAGCACTCCTTTATAGTAAGAATTCCAATAATTCCGAACCAGTCTTTTGTGGTTTCTCTTTGCCTTGGTAGCTAGTACAAACAAAACACCCTATCTAACTTCCCGGTTAGTCCTCAGTTTTACCTTTGCTTACAATAGCATAAATTCCAATACCTAAAGCAGCACCTAAGCCTCCGCCCACGCTCCTCCCAGTACACCCCCAAAACCCAATACAAGTTGGGCAATTAGCATACCGACTAATATCCCGAACGCGATACAGATCACTTGGGTTATATCTATAGATTTTTTTTCGCTCATATCCTTATTTTTCCTTTTCTTCGCGTGCGTAAATAAACCAAGGGCGTAAAAGCCCAGGTATTACCTAACCTTTTATGCCCCCATTTTCTAAAAGCCTGATTATAAATTCTTCAGAACATCAAAAAGTTTTTCGTTATCCGGCTGGTCGCTGAGTTCGTGGATTTCCCTGAAAACAATTTTGCCACCCTTATCGATGATGAACAGCGCTCGTTTGCTTATTCCGATATCTTCCATCCAAAGATCATAACTTTTAACAACTTCACCCTTCGGATGAAAGTCCGCCAGAAGGTCGTAAGTAATACCACCTAAAGATTTTGCCCAAGCTACATGGCTTGGAATCGAGTCAACTGATATGCCCAAAACTTGAGCATCATATCCTTCGAAGCGTTCTTTATCCGCTTCGTAGGACGACATTTGCGACGTTCAGACACCCGTCCAATCGAGCGCATAGAAAGCAACTACTACATTTTTGCCTCGCAGATCAGAGAGTTTCACTTTCGTATCACCGTCGAGGTGCGAAGCCAACTCAAAATCTGGAGCACTATCTCCAACGTTTAACATTAGATTTGCGTCTCCTTCTATTTATATTTGTTTCAACAGCTTAAGGTTATATTCTGAACGGTCTAAATTCAAGTGCGAGCTACGTAATCGGTTTATTTACTGCCATTATGTTTTCGACAAGCTTTGCCGCCTCGGGAATCGCGTCAACCGCCTTTAAAACCTGCGGATCATTTTCAAGCAGCACTTGGAAACCGGCTTCACCCGAGTATCTTGCGGTTGCGATTTGTTCCCTCAAGCGTGCCTTTGCATAATCCGATTGCGATTCAATGTTGGCTCGTGTCAATCCGTTTTTCGGTTCTCTCACTGTAAAATCCACAAACGCATTAAATAAATCATCGCCGATTTGGAGATCATTTCGGGCGATCTTTATGAGAAAGCTCTGCTTTTCAGTCTTATATGATTCAAATCCTTTTATCCTTCCGGCAACAAGTGCGCGCGTGAAGAAAAATGCCGATTCCGTTATTCGAAAACGCAGATCGTTGAACGCCAATCCCGGAGTTTTTAAATCTGGCTCGATACCTCGACCGCCGTAAAAGGTTCTTCCGCCGGCTGTTTTTACTGCTTTTCCAACAGGCGTTTCTAAAGGCTTCGCATCACTTCCTTCTTTGGGTGCTGCTTCGGGATCGCTCCCGTCGCTATGCGTAAAATATTGATAGATCGAACCATTAGAATAATCTCTCTGCAGCGAACGTCCATAGGGGGTGTAATACCGAGCGGTTGTAAGCGTCAGGCCCGTGCCATAAGGAAGCGGAAAAACTTTCTGCACCAGTCCTTTGCCAAAACTTTCGCTTCCGACAACAAGTCCGCGCCCGTAATCCTGAATCGCGCCCGCAACTATTTCCGACGCAGATGCCGATCCTCCGTTTATCAAAACTACTAAAGGAAAATCGTGAACATTTTTTCCCGTAGCCCTCAAATCCCTAGACTCTGAGTGTTTCGAACGACCTTTAACCGAAACCACAGTTTGCCCGCGCGAAACAAATCGGCTGACAACTTCAACCGCCTGCGGCAAAAGACCCCCGCGATTTCCACGCAGATCCAAGACAAGACTCTTCATCCCCGAACTCTCAAGCTCGGCAATTGCACTATCCAATTCGCTTGCGGTAGTTTCCTGAAAACCGCCCGAAAGCCCAACGTAACCTACGTTATTATCGAGCATGAAGTAATTTCGAATCGAGGGAAGAGGCACTCCGCCTCGAAATATCTCAAATTCCATCGGTTTAGAAACACCCATTCGCTCGATAGTTACATCAACCGGCTTTCCCTGCTCACCCCTTACATTTGTCGAAACATCGCTGCTTGTCCATCCCTCCGCACTCTTACCATCGACCTCGACAAACTTGTCACCGTATCTTAAGCCAACCTTATCCGCAGGTGTGCCGGGAATTACCGATTGCACATAAACGCCGTCTCGATGCTGTAAGATCGAAACGCCGATGCCGTAGAATTGTGATTGCTGCTCTTCGTAAAGTTTTTTAAACTCATCTCTGGTAAAAAACGATGAATGGGGATCAAGCGTCCAAAGCATTCGCTGGATAGATTTATCCAAAATCTCTTCATGTTTGATCTCATCGGAATAATTTTCATCGATTACGTTAAGCGCTTCCGCATAATCACCGGAAACCGTCTCCCGCGTTACCCCTGAATTATTATTGGACGAGCGTTCAGGAAGTCTCCCAAATACACCGCCGATAAGCGCGCCAGCACCGATCAAAACTATTGCAACTATTAAGAATTTTTTGTTCATATATAATACTTCTGAATAAAAATATACCACATTGGCGAACCATTCTCGCCTTCCCGCATTACGCCTAAACTTATCTGTCAATTTACAAAAAAAGGCCGGCGATTTAACATATATTATTTTGCTATGGGCATATCCCTCTCGATCATTGTTCCCGCATACAACGAAGAAGCACGACTTGGTGAATCTGTTCGTAATATTATTGCGTTCATCAAAGCCGAACAGATCGAAGCTGAGCTTATAGTCGTTGACGATGGCTCAACCGATCAGACTGCGGAAGTTGGTAAAAAAGTCTGCGCCGAGTTTCCTGATGTCAAAACCGAAGTCATCCGCTATGATGAAAATCGCGGTAAAGGTTTTGCCGTAAAAACTGGGATGCAATCTGCAAAAGGTGATATTTCTTTGTTTAGCGATGCCGATCTTTCCACACCGATTGAGGAGTATCCTAAGCTAATTGACCCAATAAGAGATGGCAAATTTGACGTCACATTCGGCTCTCGGGCACTTGACCGAACACTCATCGGCGAACATCAACCCTGGCGTCGCGAGCAAGGCGGAAAAGTCTTTAATCTTTTCGTTAGAAAACTTACGGGTCTTCCGTTCTGGGATACACAATGCGGCTTTAAGGCTTTTAGGATGGATAAATTCAGGCCGTTGTTGGATAATATGACAATCGACCGCTTTGGATTTGATGTTGAATTCCTATACGCCGCACACCATGCCGGTCTAAGGCTAAAAGAAATTCCGGTCCGTTGGAATAATGACGATCGTACGAAGGTCAGAATATTTCGCGATAGTTTTAGAATGTTTAGCGAAGTTCGTGAGATTCGGAAAAATGCGAAGCTGGGAGTTTACGGGGAGCTAGCGGAAAAAGTAAAAAAGCATTTACTCTAACTAACGTCATTTGACAGTCTGGCTTCTTTCGCTTATGCAGTATCGCAAATTGAGCATTACGTATTTGCGAAATTACGGATTACCAATTACCAGTTACTAACTACCATTCCTATGTCCGCAAAATTAAACGTAAACATCGACCACGTTGCTACCATACGCGAGGCTCGTAAAACCATCGAACCGAGCATTATCACAGCCGCCGTCATATGTGAACAAGCCGGTGCTGACGGGATCACAGTCCACATCCGCGGGGATCGCAGGCATATTCAGGACCGGGACATTTCGCTTCTCCGCGAATGCGTAACGACGTATTTAAACGTTGAAATGGCTGCGACCGAGGAAATGCTTAAAATAGCTATGGAAACAATGCCTGACGCGGTTTCGCTGGTTCCCGAAAGTCCAAACGAAATTACAACTGAAGGCGGCTTGGATGTTGTGAAAAATATTTCGGTGGTGCGGGCGATGGTAAATCGTCTTAGAGACGCGGGAATTTTTGTCAGTATTTTCGTTGATCCTGATGAAAAACAGATCGAGGCAGCGCAATCGGTTGGAGCTCAACAAGTGGAATTGTGTACTGGAGAATATGCTCTTCTCACCCTCGGTGCAAAATCCGCTCATGGAGAAGGTGCCAGAAATGCGGCGCGCGAAGTAAAACGTGTTCATGATGCAGCCGTTCATGCTTGTGGGCTTGGATTGAAAGTAGCCGCCGGACACGGATTGACATATAGAAACGTTGGCGCGCTCGCTGCGGTCTTTGAAATTTCGGAGTTCAACATCGGTCACAATATTATTTCAAGAGCAGTTTTTACCGGGCTATATGGTGCTGTTGAGGAGATGATCGAGAAAATTCGTTTTGGCGGGAACCGCTAATTTCAGTCGGGAAAAAAGTCTTGCTTTCGGTGGGAAGAGTTTTGAAGCAACTCCTGAACACTCCCTCCATCAATAAATCAAAAAGCCTATTAAAGAGTCGTTACTTTCTTTTCACAGAATTCCCACGGACCGGAGAATAGTTTATTGTCGGTGATTCACCATTTAAAACCACGCTGTCAAAGTAAATTTTTAGCCCGGTTGCGTCTTTCATTTCCGGCTTATCCATCACCTGCATATGCAGATGAGGCTCGGACGAATTTCCTGAAGTACCACATAAACCAAGCAGATCGCCTATTTTAACTTTGTCATTTTCTTTAACCTTGATAGTGTTGTCCTTAAAATGTGCCAACAAAATATATTCACCATTTTGAGACCGGATGATTACCGTATTTCCGGTTAATTGTTTGGGATTCATTTTTCCGATTTCGTTATCGTTCACGCCATCTATAACTTTTACTATTGTTCCATTTGCCGGTGAATAGACAGGTTTCCCAAAAGCATAATAATCTTCGTTTGTTTTTCCGTCGGTTTTATAAGATTTATTGTTCCACGGATGCCTGATAACAAAATCAAACGCATTTTTTTGTGAGCGGGAAACTACATGATAATTGTCTTCCTGTGTTTCTCCGCCCCATAACACAAACCATTCTTCACCTTTTTCAAAAGGAAGGCTCAATCGAGTTCGGCTTTTTACGAGTGGTAAGTCTTCATTGTAATTATTGTCCGTGATAACATAGCGGGTCATTTTAAGGCTTTCATTCACTCCGACGCGAAATTCCCATTGAGTGCCGTTTTCAAATTCGAGAAAATAAACAGCAAGTTCTTCCGCATCACGACGCTGATTTCTTTTATCGAAATATTTGAATCTCATTGACTTGATCTTTCCGTGGTCGTTTTTGAAAAAATTCAAAAACCCAACCACTTTCTCGGCTGGTGTTTCTTTAAGCATTAATTCAGAAGTGTGATCTAAAATTTTAGTCATATCATCGGAGTTGAAAACATCTTTGAAATGAGCAATAAATTTTCGATAATCATCAGGCTCTCTTTTCTGCTGCCATTCTATTTTGTTTTTCCAGACTTCTAATGCCTGACGCTCAGCATTTGTATTAGTTTTTGTTAATTTTGTTTGAGAACTTCCGCTCGTATTGTAAAGGCAAATCACTAACGAAACTAACAGTAATGATTTAATAAATTTGCTTATAGATTTTTTCATAAATGCCACTACCTAAATTCTTTAAAAATAATAAACGAATAAATAATTGCTACACTAACCAATGTTCCGAGCCACAAAACGCTTTCCAAAAACACTAAACTCAAAGGCTCGTGCATTACGTTATAAGGCAGATAAAACTCAAACCACGGAATCATCAACGCCCAATTTATTAATCCAAAAGTTATGCCTTTTCCAAGCCAATCGCCTTCAAATTTTTCAATCAGAAAAAGAAAAACAACAACTGTCAAAGTGCTTATCAAATAAATCCCTATATAAAGAATTAGTGGCGTTTCAAACACTTTCGGCAAAAGGTTCGATTTCGGTAAAAACTTTTAAGGATTTACTGCTCTGATGTTCCGGCTTTGAGAGAATCTGCTCGGCTTGGAAAAAGATGAAAAAGACCATAAAACAGAAATACCAGATAATTCCGCTGGTTAAGAAAAGTATAATTGTTCTGATAGATTTACTGCTCATTTTATTTCTCCCGTATAATCCAAAATTTCTTCCAAAACCAAATCACGATTTTCTCGATAAGCCTTAAATGTCGGCGGCAAATAGATCAGAGGAGCAATCCAAGTTCGTCGGTCAGTCGGATCTGAACTTTGCCAATAAAGATTAGAAACGTTCACCAAAGATTTGCTATATGGCAATTGGAAAGGTTCTTCTTCGCCGACAAAATTCGGACTTGCTCCGGTTGGTTCGCCGACGAAAATTGCGTTTGTTTCACGTTCGATAAAAGTCGATGCATTTTGGGCGGCGGAAAATGTTCTGCGTCCGGTGATGACAAATAGTTTACCGCGTTGGTTTATTTTTTCATTTTTTATCAATCCGTGTATTAGCGGCGGAAGAAGTCCCGTGTTTCCACCATTGTTCCAACGCAGATCAATCACTAATTTTTCGACCGTCTTTTCGTTGATAAATTTGAAAAGCCGCTCGGTGAATTTTGCAAACGATTCCTGCTCATCGTTTCTGATCAAATTAAATTGAAAATAGATCGTTTTACTCTCGGGAAGATATTGAAACCAGTATTTCGCCCCCATATTTTTCAGATATAACGGCAGATGCTTTTTTAGAGTTTGGGGGAAATTGATCCATTCGGGAGGATTCGGAAGTGTATTCCAAATAAATACATTCTTCGCTTCCGATTCAAGATCAATAAGTTTTTTCTCACCTTCTAAAGTGCGTATGTTCAGCGAAACTTTTTGTGTGTCGGGAATTAAATCAAGACCATTTAAAAGCCATAAATCCCGCATAAAATAAGGAGCAACCTGTTTAATCCAATATTGATTATCCCGGCTGATGATCGGTTCAAGCGTTTGGATAACCTTTTGAATCGGATGCCCGCCAATTTCTAAAACCTGCGATCCAAGCAAATGTCTGTATTTCGGGTCAGCGGCAATTATGTATAATCCTTCTTCAAATAAATAAAATTTGACCGGCAAAGTTGCGGCGTGCGAATTCGACATAATATCTCCGTAAAATGTCGAATGACCATCGCCTACCTTGACCAACAATTTCATCAACCGAACATCAAGTTGGGCATCTGAAAGTTTCGGAATATCGTCGTGTAATGCTTTGACCTCATCATCAAATTTCTGTCCTGCCTTTATATCAAAAGAGCTATATCTGCGGCGTTTGATCTCTTTGACAAGAAACTGTAAATCGGTTCGCCAACCTTCGGTCCGCGACATTTTGCTCGTGTCAATTTTTCCGACTAAATTCCTAAAACGCGGATCGTCTTTTAATACTTGAAAATCCTCATCTTTCCGTGAATGCTCCAAATCTAGAAATCCCATTTCAAGAGCTTTTTCAAGCCACTCCAGAGCCTTCTCCTTTTCGTTTAACATCCCATAGTTTGAAGCAATGTTGTAGGTACTATTTGCCGGATTTCCAAAGCCAAGTTCGATTGACTTTTCGTAGGCAGAAATTGCTTTGCGATAATTTTTCGCATTATAAAAAACTGTCGCCAGTTTGTTCCAATATCTGCCGTCAACCGGATTCATCCCGACAACTTTTTCCCACAGCAGTGCGGCATTATTCCATTCTTTTGCTTTTGTTTTCGCTTCTGCCTCTGCAAGCGTTTCCAAAAATATTTTTGTCTTTGTATCCTGAGCAAAACTTTGCCGTATCGAAAACGGTGCAAAACTCATCGCATTCAGCAATAAGAAAATAACAAATGTTTGATTTCTTTTTAATTTGTAAATCTTCATGTGTTTAATTTCTTTTCTTATGAAAAATTCCAAAAGTTATGTCATTCTTAATAATTATGGTCAACTTTCAGTAGTATCAACATAACGCTCTATTCGCCATATTCCATCATTCTCTTGTCGCCACGATACGATGTAGCTTCCACTATGTTCCATCTGTTCCCCACCATCTTTCGGAGACATTCTCGATGTAAAACATCCTTGCTCAACCGCCCAGCTTCCTGCTTCTCTGTTCTTTATTTCAGAGAATGAAAGTTCATAATCGAATTTGTTGAAAAAAGGCTCAAGCCACTTGCGAAATTCTTCCCTTCCGTTAATTGCCGGCTGACTTGGCGGAATCCATACCGCATCCTCAGTAAGAAGCAAGGCATACCCGTTTAAATCTCCGGCATTGACGACGGAAACCCAATGTTGACGTTGTTGATCGAAAATATTCATTTCGTTACCTTTCTCAATTAGATTTGTAAATCTTCATACATTTAATTTCTCACCATCTATTTAGGATATTTGAAGTTCTTAATAATTTATCACCAACTTGTAGCCTAGCTTGCGTAACTGTGTTCTCGTTTGAAGATTTTGAATTGTCATTTATCTGTTGTCCCAAGATTTGTAACCGAATCACAAACAAACCTAACAAAACTATAATTTTCTTTAACATAGTTTTTTCTTTCCTAGTTATTTCTAAAATCCAAAGCATTGAATATTTCTATTGTTTAAAAAGACGCCTTCTTCATATATTTCTTAAACCAGCAAGTTACTTTTTCATCTTTGCTGAATTTGTTTGCTGATAAAATGTGATTATCTTCGGAGAAAATTACCAACTCATAAACTTTGTTCATTTCGGATAATTTTTCTGCTAATTTTAAAGATTGCTTCGGACGAACTTCTGAGTCTTCTCCGCCATGCATGATTAATACCGGCACATCGAATTTCTCAGCCCAGTTTATTGCCGATCTCGTTCTGTAAATTTCTTCTTTTTTCGTGTCGTAATCGTTCCAAATTACATTTGCCAATTGCGGTGTGTATTTGTCGGGTTGAGATTTAAACATTGCTCCCAAATCCGTAAATGCTCCGTAAACAGCCGCCGCCTTTATCGGAAAACCGTTTCTGATCGCCTGATAAGTCATCATTCCGCCACGCGATTCGCCATACATAAAAAGATTTTCCGTGTTTATAAATTTGAGATTTTTTGACAGCGGCAATGTGCTCATCAAATCGTTCATATCTTCACCGCCGAGAAAATCTCTCCCCTCACCCCCGTCGCTCTGGCGATACATCGGGGCTAAAACAACAAATCCCTTCGAAGCCAGGCGATGAAACATCGAAATCAGCTCGGGAGCAATATCACCGCGAACAAAACTGCCACGATTGAAAATAATCGCCGGGTATTTTTGGTCGGTAAGTTTTTTAGGTTTGTAGAGATAAGCGATCACTTTGAGGTTATCGCTTAAATATGTAATCTTTTGAAAATCAAAATTATCGTCTTTTACTGCGGTTTCATATTCGTGTTCGGCAGAGTATTTTTCAACATCCGTTTTTTCAATAGCTTCGTTATACAAAGGAAATTTGTAGTTTCTAATTTCTACAATATCGCCGTTATCACCAGCGATGACATTTTGATTTGTAATATTGGCTAAAGTGGATAAGCTAATAATACACAAACAAAACACTACTGAAATATTTTGATTTGATTTTTGACCTCCCCCCTAAAAACAGTACCAATCTAAACTAGAGGATTTCGGGAAATTTTAATGACGTATAATAGGAGAAATTGCCATGAAAAAGACAAAGTTTACGGAGCAGCAGATCGTCTTTGCGTTAAAGCAGGCGGAGACGGGAGTAAGAGTAGCGGAAGTGTGCCGGAAGATGGGTATCAGCGAGGCGACATTCTATAATTGGAAACG
>JBGTGX010000129.1:0-15934 GCA_041746475.1 Pyrinomonadaceae bacterium
GACATTTTAAGATCGGTCAGCACGACAGAAATATCATCGGTCGGAAAAATTTCTAAAGCATTCTCCGCGTTGTCCGCTGTCAAAACCTTATATCCCTCATCTTCAAGCAACTGGCGAAGAATCGTTCGCATCAGTTCTTCATCTTCGACGACGAGAATGTTTTGTTGTAACGTTGAATCCATAGGCTGAGTTTGTACAAAACCGGGGGACCTAAGAATTAGTTTTCCGGCTGATTTATGTGGTCTATTATTGCTCGTGCATGTGTTTCTCCGATCAGTTTAGCACACGAATTTTCATTTTCGGTATTTCGTGTTAGCATCGAAATTATTCCCAAATTGTTAACAATGCGCAACTTAACTGCTCCAGTCTCTTTGGTTTTACTGCTTCTGATTTTCTCCGCTGGCGCGGAAGCTCAAGAGACAAATCCCGTTGACCGCAAAGTTGCAAATCCGCTTACCGATACGCCGAATATCAACCCGGTGGCGCCTGAACGAGAACTCAAAACTGCTAACAAGAAACAAGAGTCCGGCTACAAACCCGAGGGCGGCGGCGACGAACTGGTCGTCTATTACAAGAATATTTCGGTGACGGGCGAGGAGGGAAAACGAATAGTAATTCATGAAGGCGATGTCGATGCACGGTATGGAATTTACCGTCTGCAAGCGGATAAAGTTACTCTTTATGAGGAAACTAACACCATGGTGGCCGAAGGAAGCGTCGTGTTTGACCAAGGCGAAGACCAAAGAATTACGGGCTCAACCGGAACATGGAATTACAAAACTAAGCTCGGAAATTTTATAAATTCGACGGGCTATACAAATCAAACACAAGACGGCGATGTGCTCTATTTTACGGCAGACAGCGTGGAAAGAACTAAACTAAACGAGGTTGTCGTCAAAAATGGCGAGTTTACGGCATGCGAAGACGCTGTGCCGAGCTGGAGTTTTACTTCTGACGAAGCGATCATCGTGACAAATGAAAAGGTGAAACTGAAATCTCCTGCGTTTCGCGTCAAGGGCGTTCCTTTAATAAAGCTTCCTTATATATCCATCCCTATAAAGGAAAAAGACCGTAGCTCGGGTTTTCTCACGCCGACCATCGGATATTCCGCGAGCAAAGGCTTGAGAATTTCGACCGCCTATTATCAAACGATCGGCCGTTCGGTCGACGTAACGTTTCGGGCCGATCTTTTCACATCGCGGGGATTTGGTTATGGATTCGATCTTCGGAGCCGTGCAAACTCACGTTCGTTTTTTAATGCCGGAATGTATGGGGTTCAGGATAGGGTTTTTGGCGGTGGTCCAACCCCTGAAGAGCCGGATAAAGGCGGTACCAGTATTTACGCCGATGGTGTGCATTATTTTCAAAACGGTTTCGTCGGCGTCGCCAATGTGCGGCTTACATCGAGCCTCGCCTTTCGCCAGGAATTTTCCGACGGAATCCAGCAGATCATTTCACCGATCGAAAATTCGCAAGTTTACGTAACAAAAAGCTGGGACAATTACACACTCAATGTTCGCGCGCGTTCACAGGTAATTTCGATTCCAAATGTACGGATCAAAACCCGAAATCTTCCCAGCGTGCAATTTGAAAAACGCCCGTCGCGTTTGAAATTCTTTGACAACGTATATTTTTCGTTTAAGACAAGCCTCGAAGGCATCAGCCGAAGAGAAGAGGTCGACAGCATCCAGCTTTACCGGGATGCGGTCGGAAGTGATCCTGTAGTTACGCCGGCGATCGGACAGCGCTTTGATGTTCATCCCCAGGTGACGGTTCCGTTTAACTCAAAATACTTTTCGCTTACGGCGACCGCCGGAGCACGCGGTACTTACTATTCAAACTCGCTCGATCCATTCAGAAACGTCGTTGGACGCGATGTGATCCGCAAATACGGCGAATTTGAGCTAGATTTTCGCCCCGTGGCGCTCGCAAGAAATTTCTACGGCAAAAACGAGGCCTTCCGTTTTCGCCATGTGATCGAGCCTTACATAAGATACAAATATGTAAAAGGCATCAACAATTTCCGCAAAATCATACGTTTTGACTACGGCGATACGCAAAGCGACACAAACGAGATCGAATGGGGAATTACAAACCGCTTTTTCACCCGAAAATATACGGAAGCCGTCACATCCGAGGCGCAGGATCGTCTCGCCGCAAATCCGGATTCGAAATCAGACCCGCTTTCCGTGCAGCCATATGAGATTTTCACGCTGACGGTCAGAGGGAAGTATTTCTTCGATACGACATTCGGCGGCGCGCTCGTTCCGGGCGAAAGGAATCAGATCACGCCAATAACGGATTTGACGTTTTACACGTTTGGCGGTGTGCCGCGAAGATTTTCGCCGGTCAGCGTTGATGCTACATACCGTCCTCAAAAAACTATCTTTGTAAATACGCGCCTCGATTACGGCGTGCAAGGAGACGGACTCCGCAATGTTTCGGCGACGGTCGGTTATGATAAAAAGCTCCTCAAATTTTTCCAAACTTTTTATTACACACGCGCCGTGACCTTGATACCTTCGCTTGCACAATATTCAAACCAATTTGGAAAAGAAGCTGGAACAATAAGAGGCTCCCAATGGAGCCCCGCAATTTTCTTAGGCAATCGTGACAAGGGCTTCTATGGCGGCACATCCCTCTTCTGGGATTTCCAAAACCGCCGCGCCACCGGCGGACGGCCTTTGATAAGTTCGCTATTTACCCTCGGCTACGCCTCTGACTGCTGTGCTGTTACCAGCCAGTTCTACACCTTCAACGTCGGCGTCCGCCGCGAAAACCGTTTCGTCTTTAGCTTTCGTTTGAATGGTATTGGAAGCTTTGGCACAGAGCAATATGGACAACCGAGGTTTTAATTGAACCGTCTATTTTCCGCGGCAAACAAACCACTATTTAATATAGGAATTATATAATTCAACCGGCGCTTTATTATCCCTGAGAATTTCCCCTGAAGGCGGTATTCTGTATTTATATTGATGTTTCAACAAACGTTGCACTTCTGATCCGTCAGTCCCAGAACCATTTAAATACGTTTTCTTAACGGCGATCACGATCAGATTTTGAACATCTGAATCTCTTTTCGCCTGATCGACCTTAAATACCTGAACCTCGGGGAAAACTTCTTTGAAAGTTTTGATCTCTGCCTTTAAAAATCTATCGCCTCTTCCTTCCAAAACTCCGCCGAGGTTGAAGATGACGATTCCATCTTTAACGAGTACGCGGTCGATCTCTTTTGCGGCTTCGATGGTCGTGAGTTGGAAAGGGACGGTGAAAAGCGTGCTGAAGGCATCCATTAGGACGACGTCGTATGTTTGGCTTGGCGCTTTGTTTAGAAAAACGCGACCATCCTGGTGGAAGATTTTGAGTCGCGGATCGTCTTTGAGTCTGAAAAAGCGGCGTGCCAAAGCGGTCATTTGCGGATCGATCTCGACAACGTCGATTTCTGCTTCTTCGTTAATTCTTAAATACTCTTTTGGAAACGAATATCCCGCCCCGCCGATCATCAGGGTCTTTTTGAAATCGGGTTTGAAGTGGCGCATCAGATGATAAAACTTTGCATATTCAGAGGTTAGCTCATCCGAATCAAGGTACATCGAAGATTGAAAAAACTTTGGATCGATACGCATTGCGCGGATCGGTTTGCCGTCTTTCTGGTGTTTGGTTTCGAAGATTTGTACACGGCTGTATTCGGTATCGAAGTCATAAAAACCTTGAGCTTGACGCA
Organism: Pyrinomonadaceae bacterium; assembly: GCA_041746475.1. Classification (GTDB taxonomy): domain Bacteria; phylum Acidobacteriota; class Blastocatellia; order Pyrinomonadales; family Pyrinomonadaceae; genus Aridibacter. The sequence continues at coordinate 3,725 of JBGTGX010000129.1, forward strand.
AGTAGACGGTCCGCAATTCATTAAAGCCGACTCCAAAAATGAACAGAACGATGATTCCTAAGTTTGTGCGTGTGATCGTAAATGGCGCGAGAAACACCGAAAGAAACAGCAAGCTTCCGGCTATCAGGTAGAGTGTACGGATACTTCCGATATAGGGGATCAGGAAGAATCCGGCGGCGAAGGTACCAAAGATGCTGCCGATGGTTGAAAGCGCATAAAGTCTTCCAACCGTTTTTCCTGTGTTATCGAGCGTTGTGGTCTTGAGTTTTACGGCATAGGGCGTCACGAAGCCGAGGAAAACGCTTGCCGGCGCGAACAGAATAAGCGCTGCAAATACGGCTTGAATCTCTAGCGGAATCTGCGCTGCGGCTATCAATGTCAGCACCGAATTATTAAAAAGTATTGTTACTGAAACCAAGCCGCCCGCGAGAAATATTGCCGATGTAAGGATTCTTAGATCGGGTTTGCGGTCTGCCAACTTCCCGCCAAGCCAATAACCGAGGCTGAGCGCGGCCAGAATAACTCCAATAAGACTCGTCCAGGTGTAGGTCGATGTGCCAATATGCGGCGCGAGTATTCTGGAACCGACGATCTCATAAATCATTACGAGCGCGCCGCATGTAAATACGGTGATCTCTAAAATGTATGAGCCAGGCTTCTTCATTGCTAAGCCGTATATTAGCAGTGGCGCGTTGGTTGCGGAAGCCCGTAGGATGGGGGTCGGAAATGTCGGGCTCTTTGTTGGTAGTTCAAAGATGGGAGGATTCCCGAGCACATCTGTCGCGGGAATACTTTCTTCGTACGTGTTTCTGCAAAGTATGCTTCTTCAATAACGGCGCTGCAATGAAAAAAGGCGGACCCTATGTCCACCTCTTAAAAATTTCTGCGGAAATGAGCTAAACGGCTTCTAGTTCATTCCCGATGCCGACTTTTTTTCGGCTTTCACCGTTACCGGCGTCAACCATTGTGCGTTGTTTGGCGCAGGGCGTTCACCGCGAATTACTTTAAAATATTCTTCCTGTAGTTTTTGAGTAATCTCACCCCGTTTTCCCGGTCCGACGGTGATCTTATCGACCGATTTGATCGGTGTGATCTCGGCGGCGGTTCCGGTAAAGAAGAGTTCATCAGCCAAATAGAGCGCTGCACGCTGCACTGTCATTTCAACAACCTCGATTCCGAGTTCTTTAGCGATTTCGATTACAGAATCCCGGGTAATTCCGGGTAAGATCGAAGAGCCAAGCGGCGGTGTAATAAGCTTGCCGTTATTGACGATAAATAGATTTTCACCCGAACCCTCAGAAACATATCCGCGGTCATCAAGTGCGATACCTTCGCTAAAGCCGCCGAGGATAGCTTCCATTTTGATTAGCTGAGAATTCATATAGTTGGCGCCGGCTTTTGCCATTGAAGGCATTGAATTCGAAGTGATTCTTGTCCAACTCGATACACACACGTCAATTCCATTTTCAAGAGCTTCCTCGCCGAGATATTTCCCCCATTCCCAAACGGCGATGTAAGATTCGAGCGGATTCGGGAAAGGATTTACACCAAAAGCCGGATTTTCTTCATCTAATCCGCGAAAAATAATCGGACGAATATAGCATTCTTCCAAACCGCTTTTGCTAACAACTTCAACGGCGGCATTACAAAGTTCTTCTCGATTGGTTTCGACATCCATGCGATAGATCTTCGCCGAGTTTAAGAGCCGCTGCATATGCTCCGTCAAACGGAAAATCGCTGAGCCATTTTCGCCTTTATAGCAGCGGATTCCTTCAAAAACACTTGATCCGTAGTGAATCGCATGGGTCATCACGTGGACCCGCGCATCGTCCCAATTGATGAACTCGCCATTATGCCAGATCTTTTGTCCAACTTTTTTCGTGCCGACATCTTTATGCGCCATTATTTTCTAAAACTCCTCTTTGGGTATGAATAACTTTATAAAATGTTTTGATAAACTATTGAAACAACGAAATCACGATGGATACCGAAAAACGTCGCGAAGGAACATTATTAAAGAAATAGCATATTATAAAAACTCAGCGCAGGCAAGATGTTCGGTTTGCCGAGAACGCACCACGATGCGATGTTGTAATAGGTAGGGACGATTTGACGATGAGTAAAACACAGCGGGTAATGATCGTTGCGGGAGAAGCATCGGGTGATTCCCATGCCGCAAAACTTGTATCCGCATTGAAAGAATTCTCACCGGATATCTCGTTCGAGTTTTTTGGCGCCACGGGCTTGAAAATGCGAGACGCGGGAGTCGAAACCATTATCGCGGCTGACCAACTCGCGATAATGGGTCTCCCGGAAATAGCAAAAGCCGTGCCAATGTTCTGGCGGGTTTTCAAGATACTTATAAAGGAAGCTAATAATCGAAAACCGGATGTTGTGGTTTTGGTCGATTTCCCTGAGTTTAATCTCAAGCTCGCTAAATCACTTAAAAAGAATGGTTTGCGTGTAGTTTACTATATTTCGCCTCAGCTTTGGGCTTGGAGAAAGTATCGGGCAAGGGGAATTGAAAAGAATGTCGATTTGCTGCTTACGATCCTGCCGTTTGAAAAAGACTGGTATTTGGAAATGGGAATTCAGCACGTTAAATACATCGGCAATCCGCTTGCGGGCGAGGTCAAAGCAAAACTCTCCAAAAAAGAATTTTGTGTGAAACACGGACTGGACAATAAACGACCGATCATTGCTCTTTTGGCGGGAAGCCGAAGAAAAGAAATTTCACGCATCCTGCCCGTGCTCCTTGAAACGGCTGCACTTATGGAAACGAAAGAACCGGGTTTGCAGTTTATAAATGCGATTGCTGCGACACGAGAAATATCGGAAGTTGAAGAAATCATGCAATTCGTGGAAAAAAGGGGCGTACGATTGCCAAAAAGTTTCCTGACAATAAAGGACGAAACCTACGATGCCCTGGAGGCTTCCGATGCAGCAGCAGTTGCCAGCGGAACGGCGACACTTGAAACCGCAATAATCGGAACGCCGCTTGCCGTGGTCTACAAATCCAGTTCGATTAATTGGCATATTTTTCGTCCTATGATCTCCGTCGAGCATTTCGGATTGGTTAATTTGATTGCTCAGAATCGACTTGCTAAAGAACTGCTTCAATACGACTTAACGGCATCCGCTCTTGCAGGCGAACTCTTTCGCCTGCTGGAACCGAATGTAAATAGCGCGATGCGGGAAGAACTTGCGAAAGTAAAAGAATCGTTGGGGCAAAAGGGAGCCTCGGCAAGAGCTGCCGAGGCAATTATTGCGTTAATCTCAAGCTCGGAAAACTAATCAGTGTTCTCGGTCTCGATAACTTCTTCAGTCCCGACTACTTCGGTAGGCGCTGTTTCCTGAACTACTTGACGATGAAGCGGCAGAAGGAAGACCGGACACATTGTTTCCGAGACTACTTTTTCGGCAACACTTCCGATCGGAATTTTGTCCTCCCGATGCACGCCGCCGCGCCCATGCGAGCTCATCATGATCAAATCGATTCTTTCGGCCTGGCTTACGGAAAGAATAGTTCGCGCGGGCCCTGATCCTGTAACGTCGGTCGTAACGTCCATGCCGTCCTCTTTTAGTTTTTGGGCAATTCCATCGAGGTAATTTTTAATCGTTTCGCTGAAACCTTCGGATTCCGAGCCTTCAGGCACTGAGAATAGCAATACCTTGCTGTTAAATTGATTTGTAAATGCCCTGATATACGGAAGCACCATTTCAGCGGCTTCCGAACCGTCTAAGGCAACCATAATATGCTTGAATTCTGACCGCCGACTTCGCCAATTGTTAGTTGGGCGGATCAAAAATGTCGGTGTTGAGCTCTTCTGAACCACACGCTGCGTCATGCTTTTTGAAATCAGGTGACCAAATTCGAATTTCCCGCGGGTCGTCATAACAATAAGATCTGCGTTCGTTTCCCGCGCAACCGCGTCAATTTCCGTGGATGGCTCGCCGGTGCGAAAATGGGTCTTAACGTCAAGGCCGTCACCGGTGATCAAATCGCTTACCAATTCGATGTATGTTTGAAGTTCCGTGCGGTTTTCAGCCCTTTCCGCCGCGGTAAGGTGAATATTTTCTTCCGATTCCTTATTTTCAACGCAAACGATCTCAAGCTCAGCACCGTATGACCGCGCAAACGCGCGCGCAGTCGCGAGTACTTGTTCGGCAAGCGAAGATCCGTCAAGAGGAACAACGATCTTCTTAAACGGCATCTCATCCAGCCGCAAGTTGACGAGGGAATGGGGCGTATAAACCTGTTCGGAAATGATCGCCCCGAGGCGTTCTTCGACCGAAGGCGGGCTTCCTAAACGATTTCTGTAGTAAGAAAAGACGCCATAGAGAAGTGGAATCAGAATGAAGTACAGCCATGCTCCTTCCATGAATCGTTCCTCAAAAATGATAAAGGTCGCGATCGAAGCAAGGAGCGTAGCGATCACGGTTCCAATTAGCGACAAAAGCGTTCCGAATGCAAAATCCTTGCGCAGATAGCGAAACAGCCGCTTTGCAGCCGCCCATCCTGTCATACTTAGCAAAATAAACACTCCGGCCGCGTAAAGGGCTAAATAGGTTTCTTCATGCGTACCAAAAATCGCGTAGAGAACCGCGATTATTCCAACCATTATCCAAACCGGTTTGCCTGCAACGTCATATTTATTTCGTTGGCCCAGATCCGCAGCGATGTAATGTCTATATCGCAATCCGAGAGCTAGATTTTGAACCCCTTGAGCCGCCGCGGCCGAAGCCGACAACAAAACTGCAACGCCGGCTATAGTACCCAGGTATGAAGCCCACGTTGGCAGGATCGTGTTCATTGTTTGCGTGAAAACCGATGCTCCTGCGCCTCCGTGTGCGCCTCCTCCGGCCGTTACGTGTGAGACCTCTAAAATTGCCGGACCGACGATGATCATCGTTAATGCGGTCGTGCCCATAATGATGACAAGGCTCCCAAATGCTTTCTTACTTCGCTCGGCACGTCTTCCATCGTAAGCGGCGACAAGGTTTGCAAATATTTCGATTCCTGTCATCAGGGCAAGAATTCGCGCGTAGCCTCCTAAGGTGAAGTGGATATACTCAGCCGAAAAAGCCTGTAAATTTATCGCTGGAAGATTGATGCCACCGATCAGCCACGATGCTTTGATCGGAACTCCCCAAAATTTATAAATAGTTGCAAAGATCATCACCCAGAGGAGAATCAACACGGCCAATGTTGCGGGGCCAAATGCGCGGGCTGAAACTTTTGGTCCAAGGTTTACGATCAAACCCGTTAAAAGGCTTACCGCAATAGCTACAATGAGCTTGTAACCTTCCGAAATTCCCAAAATCGTCCCTCCAATAGGAATTCCGAATTCGAGCGCCCGATCAGCGAGCAAGGTTACGAGCGCGGCCATAGAGACGAGAAACGTGAGAGTGTATTCAATTACAGTAACCGCAGCATTAATCTTTACTGCCCAGCTCCCGAATTCTTCTTCGGCAAGTCCGCTGCCGCCGCTTCCGTCCGTTACCCAGGTCATTACCTGGCGATACATTGCAGAAACCATTACGACGGTAAACACAACAAGCCAGATCGAGGCACCAAAGGTTATTTGCGCCACGCCTGCGATTACAATTAGTTTTAGAAACGGACCAAAGACGTATAATGGCGAACTAGCGGGATCTCCGCCGCCTGCGAGTGCTCCCTCAAATGAATTCGATAATTTTCTTGATATTGTTGCGCCCATAAAATGTTATTAATAAAACTATTTCTTTTTTGATTCTGATAAAATTTTGGCTATGTCTTTAACTTGTTTTCTGAGTCTAGGCAAGGCTTTTACGTGGGCGTTTTGACGTTTATATTCATCAAGCGGCTGTACCGGAACCCCCCACCAAACTCCTTCGCGGACAATTTTTCCCGGCAAAATTCCTGCTTTTGAGCCGATGATCGCGCCGCTTTTAACAGTTGAGTGATCTCCAAAGCCAACTTGTCCGCCGATTATGCAATCGTCTTCTATAACTACTGAGCCGGAGATGCCCGTTTGCGCTGCTATTACGACGCGTTTTCCAATCTGAACATTGTGTGCGACTTGTACCAAGTTGTCGATCTTGGTCCCTTCGCCGATCCGGGTTTCACCCAATGAGCCACGATCAACACATGAATTTGCACCGATTTCGACATTGTCTTCAATAACAACCGTTCCGATCTGCGGAAATTTTACATAACCAATTTCTCCGCGAACGAATCCGAAACCGTCAGAACCGATGACGACACCCGAATGGAGAACTACATTATTTCCAATGACCGAGCCATCTTCGACAAACACATTTGGGTAAAGGATACAATTTTCTCCGATCGCAACATCATCACCCAATTTCGCTCCTGCTCGGAGCTGGCTTCCCGCGCCAATCGACGTATTCTCTCCAACACAGCAGAATGCCCCGATAAAAACATCGCTCGCGAGGTTCGAATTTTCTGCTATTAGCGCAGACGAGTGAATTTCATTTCCGGGCGTTTTACGGGGATGGAGAATTGCGGCAATCCGGGCAAACTCCAGTTTTGGATTCTTTACCCTGATGATCGTTAAATTGGCGGTATTGACGAAATCTTCGTAGACGAGCAGACATGACGCACCGATAGATTCGAGATCCTCGCCCGATTTGCTGCTTTCGAGGAACGAGATATCTCCCCCATTAGATTCCCTTAGCGAGGCGACTTTTGAAATTTCCGAATCTTCATCACCCTCCATATTCCCTTTTACCAAATTAGCTATCTCTTTTGTCTTCATCAAATTGCCTATCGGGTGACATTGAAATATCGATTGATTGGAAAATCGGCGAAAGCGGGTTAGGTATAATTCCTCCGCTAATGTCGCTTAGGTGCTGAACGGTAACAAACGCCTTTCCGTCATATTGCTTGAATCGTTCTTTTGATCTTAGGAATTTCGAATCGTGCTACGACGCAGATGAGTATATCTCGTTCGTCCGAGTCCCTACCACCACGGCCTGCGAAAACTGTCACACCGCGGCCGATTGTATCAATAATCGCCCTTCTGATCTTCTCGCTTTCTTTCGATATGATCATTATCCCGTTATGCTCTTCGATTCCGTGGATTATGAAATCTACCATTCGAGACGCGGCAAAATAAGTCAGTATAGAATAAAGGGCGGCTTCAGCGCCCAATAGAAATGCCGCTGTCGAAAATAACGTGACGTTGAAGATCAGTATAAAATTCCCGACCGAAATACCGATTTTTCTACTTGTCAGATTTGCAACAATTTCTGTTCCGTCGTCGCTTAATTCCGATACAAACATCGAAGTGCCGGTAACGCCGCCGTCGATAAAACCGTTTGGCACGAGAAAGCCTTTCAGCCCGAGTCCCGCGGACAAAATCCCGATCGCAACTAAACAAACATTAATAATCTTAGTAGTGGTGCTTGTCATACTCTAACTAACCTGATACACGCTACCTGCGGTTCTCTGATTCGGTGACTATTTTTTGAACAAATAGCTGAAGACCTTCAATTTCGAACCCGTGTACCCTTTCGAGGCGTTTAACGATGGGCGCCGCTTCACTGTCCAACAAATCCAGATCTGAAAGGTCTAGTGTGAGGTTTTTTTTGTTTTCGTTTCGTAAATCGAGAGCGATCTTCTCCAGCAAAATCGCATCGTCATAAAGCAATTCGCCTTCGACGCGCAAAACGATTTTAGCGCGACCCGTATCTTCGAGCTCGGTTATCTTTGTCGGCATTATTATTAGAATTTAACGCTAAATTCCTATGATAATCAAATTAATCTTTGCTGATTTAAAGGCAAAAACGAAAAATTTAAAGGTAAAAACGAAAAAGACCCCGCCAAAATGATGGGGTTCAGTTTTTTGAATTCCGAAGCAGGCATTACGAATCGGACCGGCTATTGAACCGCTTTTTCGCTTCGTCTTTCAGTCCATTTTGCTTTCCGCTCTTCCATCTTCTTTTTAAAGTCTGCTTTCAATTCGACCAATTTAGCCTTTTGGTCGGCAGTCAATACCGCAAACATCTGTGCTTTAGTTTTTTGTCTCTGAACGATCATCTGCGCATGCAAATCGCCTTGTTTTGTGGCGAGTGCGCTGATTTGAGACTCGTTAAAGGTTCCGTTTTGAGTCAACGCGCGGAGTTGCTGCCGATTCCCTTTCACTTGTTCTCGAACCGCCTTTGAACTTTCACGGCTAGTTTGCATTATTGTCTGCATCTGGGTTTTTTGCGCGTCGGTTAAATCCAGTTGCCGAAACATTCTTCCGCCCATCATATGTCCTCTGCGTCCGCGTTTTCCTCGTTCTCCGCGCATTCCTTGTCTTTGTTGCATACCCCTATTCCCAAATTCCTTTTCGTTTGATTTTTCAGTGGTCTGTCCGAAAACTAAAATCGTACCAATCACGAATAAAGCAAACGCCAGAATTGCTGTTGTAAACTTTTTCATTTTCTATTTATTCTCCTAAATAATAGTCAAGATTATTTCAGTTACTAAATTGCCGTAAATTCTTGCAATCGTAAATTTAGACGCAGAAACCGGATTCGAAAATGTAAGGTTTGGGAAAAGTTAGGTAAAGAAGTGTAAATTTCGCAGTAATTGAAGCTTTTTTAAACCCAAAAAGGGTGGTATCGGCTGTTCTGCTCCCACCAAAAAAGCCGAAAAGAGCGATTCAAAGTACTACGGGCGGATCTTCTGCGGCGTTATTCGGAGTTCCGCTGCCAGGTTGATTCTTCTGAAGTCTCTTAATTTTCTTTTTAAACTTTTCCAATTGCCGCAGCGTCAAAATAGAGTTTATTTCCCGCAATATCTCATTTTTGGGGATTCCGTTTTCCTTGGAATCTTTTAGTATCTGACTCGTTCTTTGTTTTTGACGATCAGATAAATGAAGGCCGCCAAGGAGTTTTCTTAATTGCTTGCCATTGCGATCAATTGCGGGCCGATCGGCGCTGTCGCGGACGTGCTTCGACGCGAAATATCAGTAGTTTGATCTGAAACGCGGCAATTATCTATCGTAGCGCCGTGGTTTACATTGCGATCCATGGTTCTAATGCCCCGATTCGGATTCGTCCCTGCCCGATTATTTCGGGAGCCGTCTCTTTGCTGAGCGGATATTTTGCTGCTTGCGAGTAGCAACAGCCCGCTCATAAAAATTAATTTTTTCATTTGAACAAAACCTCCAGTGTTTATGAAATATTTGAACTTAACCGTTTACACTATTTGGTTTGACGGTTGAAATTTGGCAAAAGTCGATAAATCTTTACATTTCTTGACAAAAGTGTTGTGTGGATTGCGATAGAATCTTTCTTTCGCTTCCTCGAAAGAGCCGCTGAAATTTAATGGGACATATATTAATCATTGACGACGACGAAGATCTGTGTGAGTTGGTTTCCGAGTATCTGACCGTTGAAGGATTTACTGTGGATGTGGCCCACGACGGCGAAACCGGGCTCACGCGAGCACTCGAGGAAAAACACGATATCGTAATTCTCGATGTAATGCTTCCAAAGAAAAATGGTTTTGATGTTTTGAGAGAGTTGCGCTTCGATTCGAAAATTCCGGTTTTGATGCTGACCGCGCGCGGCGAGGATATGGAAAGAATCGTAGGCCTCGAGATTGGTGCAGACGATTATCTACCAAAACCTTTTAATCCAAGGGAATTAGTGGCACGCCTTCGGGCAATTTTGCGGCGCACGGACGAAGACGAAACAGAAGAAACCGCTCCGGAGAAGTTTGAAATTGATGATCTGGAGCTGTCGTTAACGGGACGCTTTGTAAAGGTAAATGGTAAGAAATTAGGTTTGACCGCGGTAGAATTTGATTTGCTAGCAGCGTTGATAGAAAACGCTGGAAAGATAGTAAAAAAGGAAGATTTGAGTCTGCGGGTATTGGAAAGGGAACTTTCGTCTTTTGACCGCAGTCTCGATATGCACGTTTCAAATTTGCGGAAGAAACTCGGAAAAGATCAAAGCGGCGATGACAGGATCAAGACGATTCGATCGGTTGGCTACATTTACACATTGACAGGTTAGGTAATAGTAAAAAAATGAGTCTGTTTCTAAAAATATTCCTGTGGTTCTGGCTGGCTATAGCGCTGATCGTTGGCGGCGTATTTATTGTCAACCGTTCTACGCAGACGGAACCTCTTGCCCGTCAATGGCAAACATTTGTCGGAGAAGCGATCACACTCAATTCTCAAACTGCTGTCCAAATTTATGAAAATGAGGGAATTAAAGGGCTCGAAGAATATTTCCGCCGACAGGAAGGACGCAGAAGAATAAATGCGATCGGGTTTTTTGATCAAAATAACAAACTAGTCGCAGGTAAACTTGACGAGAAAAGGCTCGGCGGACTCTTGGAAGCCGCTTCAAAAAGTGATCAAGTTCAGTTTATTCGCGGCGAAGACCGTACGCTCGGCGCGAAAAAGGTCGCCCTAGCCAATGGCGATTCTTACACTTACGCGATAGAGCTAAATCGCTTCGACCCTCCGCCATTTTTTACGGAAAGACTTGCGCTGCAGGCACTTGTAGTAATTCTGATCGCCGGTATATTCTGCTATGCGCTGGCCCGCTATTTATCGTCGCCGATCGCGAAACTTCGCGAAGCCACTCAACAATTTGCGTCCGGAGATTTTGGAGCTCGTGTAAGCCCGAAAAAGCAGACAGGAGGAGATGAATTAACCGGTCTCGCTCGCGATTTTGATGAGATGGCGGAGCAGATCGAATCTCTTATTACCTCAGAAAAGCGCCTTACCCAGGATATTTCGCACGAATTGAGGTCGCCGCTGGCAAGGATTAATGTTGCCCTCGAACTTGCACGGAAAAAAGCTAACCCGGAAGCGATGTCGATGATCGATCGACTTGAAAATGAATCCGGAAAGCTCAATGATTTAATTGGCCAACTACTGACTCTTTCAAAACTCGAAACCGGCTCGCAGGGTTTTGAAAAAATGGAAGTAAATGTCGGAAATCTTGTCGAAACGATTGCCGCGGATGCGGATTATGAAGCAAAAGCCGGGTCCAAATCGGTAAAAATATCCCACAAAGACGAAGCGAAAGTTTTCGGAAACGAACTCCTTTTAAGAAGTGCCGTAGAAAATGTGATGCGTAATGCGGTGCGTCATACGAAGGAGGGAACTTACGTTGATGTCGCGGTAAAAAAATCCGGTTCGAATGTCGCGATAGCTATTAAGGACCAAGGCGACGGAGTGCCGTCTGAAGATTTGGAAAAATTGTTTCGCCCCTTTTATCGTGTTGAAGCGGCAAGAGATCGAAAAAGCGGCGGGACCGGCCTAGGGTTGGCGATTGCCGAGCGGTCGGTCGATAACCATAATGGTGAAATCCGCGCCGAAAATACGGGAGACGGCCTTTTAGTCGAAATCTTGCTCCCGAGGATCGAGAGTTAAATATCCTCAACTAAAAATAAGACGACCTTCTCGCTAATCGGTTTTGGTATGTGTTTTTCGCCGTCACCGGAAAGGATAAATAGTCCGTCATCTTTTGAGTATCTTATCGTTTTGTCACCAAAAGCGATTTCGAGTTCACCTTCAACGACAAATCCGACGTGACCCGTTTCACACCAATGCGGATGATCAAGCTCTTTTCCTAACTCAAGAAGACTCATACGCTTTTTATCACGTTCAAAAGACTTAGACCTAACGCCGGTATCCGAAATTTCCCATTCACAGGCGGAAAAATCTACTTTTTGCTTCGGACTATCCATCATTTGTGCGGGCGTTCATAAAGGATCTCACGCTGAGAAGAACAAAGAGTAAGCAGGCCAGCGCCATGGCGATTTGTGAGATCACCGCAGCGGACATCGATAGTTCCGTGATCTTCATTATTAAACGTCCTGCCGAAGCAAGAAACCCGAGCAGTGCCACTAATACGGCCACGTGCATTATGTGTTTTCGCAAATTATCTTTTGCCCGGGCCGCGTAGCCCAAAAGCATCAATATGATCCCAAACGCCGCGGGGATAAACGCCGTGATACTCGTGCTTCCGTTGAAAAAACCATATGCATAACCGATGATTCCGATTAGAATTAGAACCCGGCCAAAATTAATTGCTGTACCTGGCATAAAATTACTCCTTGCTGATCACTAAAAAAATTATTTTCGCATTTTGTCGAGCATTGCTTGAACCTTTGATTTAAGTTCTGCAGTGACGACATCGTGTTGACCTTCACTTGGTTCATTTTCTGCAACTTCAGCAGCACGAAACGGTTTG
>JBGTGX010000130.1:0-9095 GCA_041746475.1 Pyrinomonadaceae bacterium
CCCTTTATTGAAGCAACACTGCCGATCGAGCCGTTTGACATAAAAGTAACTTTCAACATCACCGTACCCTGAACATTGTTCTGCCTTGCCTCATCTGTATAGCCGGGTCTGGGCTTTGATAAAATCTTGATCGATGTAGTCGGGCCTACTTCTCTTGGTTTCGGTGGTTCAACTGTCCTCGTTCTTCCCGATCCCGTACCAGCTCCATTTCCGTCACCTACTCCGCTTCCGCTTCCGGATCCAATTCCCGAACCTTCACCGGTTCCCCGGCCGCTGCCGACACCCGTTCCACGCCCGGATCCAAATCCGCCGCCGCTTCCTGTACCGCCAGAAATATCGCCTGATAATCCGTCAGGAATTCCCATACGATCATTCCGCTTTCTTTCATTGTCGCCCTCGGTCTTATTAATAACGACCAGAGAGGGGTTCATTAATCTTTCAACGGGCATTGGAGGGGGAATTCGATCACGTGTTTGTGACGGTAATTCACCTTGAGATGCCGGTTTGTCACGCTCTGTGCCGCCGCCTCCGCCGCCGCCGCTGTCTTTATCGTTTGCTTTTTTTGGTTGTTCTTCTTCGATCTTAGTCGGGGTTATTTCGATTATTGGCGGCAGAAAACTGTCGTCATCGATCGCCGCAACGAAGAACGGGTGATTAAATATCGACCACAAAATGCTTCCAAAAACCGCGGTCAAAACCAATGCAGAGGCACCAAGCATCAAATTCTTTCTAAGGGAGCCGCTACTTTCGTTAATGACGGTTACGCCATAATCATTATCGATCTTGCTACTATAAATATATCCCGAAGTTCTTTCTGATTCAGGAATGCCATCGGTTCCGAAAAGCGTCGTGACCGGTGCAGATGATGCGCCAACTACTGCCGCTTTCTCAATGGCCGGTTTTTCCACTACTTCATCGCCGGATTCATTCCCAAACTCTTCTATCATAAAATCTTCTTCGTCCGAATCCGCATCAGCTTCAAATGACACCGGTTCAAAAACCGCTTCATCGTAGCCTCCGGATTCATCAGGGATGTCCAACTGATCTTCAATACCATCTTCCGAGCTCTCAAATTCAAGAATATCGCCCTCGTCTTCGAATATTTCGGCTGTTGTACCGGACGAACCTTCGCTCGCCATTATTACATCAGCGGCGACCGGAGATTCTTCAACTTCAATCGTTTCGATCGTTTCGATTTCGTCCGGCCGTTCAGCAACCGGATTCATTTCGTAAGCGGTGAGCCCAGTCGCACAATTCGGACAAAAACTAAATTTCTCCGAGAACCCTTCTTCACAAGTTGAACAATATTTTACAATCTTTCCCATTTCCTGCCTCTTTGCTTTTAGTATAAATGCCTATTTCCCAAAACTACTTAACGATTATACTGACTTTTCTTGCAATGTTAAGCTTGCCGCCATTTACCGAATAGTCAACATTTAGTTGATGCACAATATGTTTCACGCGATGCCTGCCTAGGCTCTAATTCCTCATTTTTGAGATTTTTTTTACAACCAATTCGAACTAACAACCCGATTGGCCCATTCCGCAACTAACAAGTTGTCAAAATTCTCTAATTTTATAAACTATCAATATGCAAATTTACGTTCGGGCATCTTTAATTTTGGCGCTTTCCGTTTGCCTTTTGGTAAATATCGTTTCCGCGCAAAACTTCGATATTCAAAAACCGCGGGAAGAAACTCTTCTCAACGAACTCAAACTCCTTATTTGGTCCGATCCTTCATCCGAAACGGTAACCGTGAAACTTCGTGTCCATAGTGGTTCTGCATTTGATCCGAAAGATAAGATGGGGACGATTGCGCTTCTATCGGATGTAATATTCCCCGATGAAGGAATTAAGAAGTATATTGAAGAAGATCTAGGGGGTAGCCTGGAAATCACCACGGATTACGACTACATTGAAATTAATGCTACCGCAAAATCCTCAGAATTCCTAGCGGTTTTAGATACTTTAGCGCCGGCGATTCTCAATCCCACTCTCGACAAGGAAACTACCGCCGCGGCAAAAACTAAACGTTTAGCACTTTTGGGCGAGTTGGAAAAGAACCCGAAATATCTCGCGGAGCGCGCCGCACGGGAAAAACTCCTTGGTGATTTTCCGTACGGGAGGCCAAAAGAAGGCACACCTGAAAGTCTTGAGAAAATTGATTTCGCTGATTTGATATTTGCAAAAGAAAGATTTCTTGCAGCCGATAACGCAACTATGGCAATTATTGGAAACGTAAGATCTGATTTTGCCTATCGCGCGGTTCGCCGATACTTTGGAAGTTGGGCGAAGCGGACGGAAAAGATTCCTTTTTCCTTCAAACTCCCTGATGCGCCGGATAAAAATATAAAAATAATTCCTGCCGCCGGTGAAAAAATCAGCGAGCTCCGTTTTGCCGCAAAAGGGGTTGCGCGAAATGACAGTGAATATTTTCCCAATTTGATATTGGCAAAAGTCTTGGAAGGAAGGATGGTTGATAAGTCAAAAGATTCGGTGGTCGTTAGTTCGAATGTGCTGCCGAGCTATGTAATGTTTAATTTCTCAGACTGGAATCTAGAAAAGATCGGGATGAACCAAACTGCAAACACCGTGCCTGAAAGTACCCAAACCGTCGTTCAATTGCTTTTAAAGGCCCCGGTTTCTGAACGTGAATTTTCCGCGGCAAAAAACTCAATTTCCGCGACGTACAAAAAAAGGAGCCCGTCCGAATTGCTTCTTGATATAGAAACATACAGATTGGGTTCGGTAAAAGAAGATTGGAACAATTTGCAGAAAGTCACACTCACAAAAGTGAATTCGGCAGCGGCAAAATGGAAAAATGAGGCATTTTCTAAGGCTTTGGTTGTTTCAAAAGTGGATGAACCGAAGCTCGAACAAAAGCCGGACCCAAACGACCCTGAATAACACAGTATTGAGGCGTGAAACTTCGTTCCCTTTTCGGTAGAATAACGGGAACGAAGTTTTTTTATGAGCGAAACTGCAACCGAAGAAAGACCAAAAAGCGAGATCGAACACGCCAAAGCCGTACAGGAAATGTTTTCCGGGATTGCCTCTAAGTACGATTTTCTTAACCATTTTCTTTCGGCAAATATTGATAAGCGCTGGCGAAGAAAGGTATCCATTGCACTAGAGGATATTTTGAAGACTCCTGAAGCGATAGTTTTGGACGTCGCATGCGGAACCGGCGACTTATCGCTCGAATTAAATTCCTTTGGAAATACAAAAGTGATCGGCACTGACTTTTGCCGTCCGATGCTTGAAATTGCAAAAGAAAAAACCGAAAAGAAAAGCCGGAACATTCCATATTTGGAAGCCGACGGATTAAAACTGCCGTTCAGAGAGGCTAGTTTTGAAGCCGTTACAATTGCATTCGGTTTGAGAAACTTTTCAAACTGGAAAGACGGCTTGATCGAGCTAAAACGAATATTAAAACCCAGCGGTCGCATGGCTGTGCTTGAATTTTCAAGCCCTATGATACCGGGTTTCAGACAGGCTTTTAACTTTTACTTCGCAAACATCCTTCCAAGAATCGGGGGAATGGTTAGCGGTTCCCGCGGAGCCTACGAATATTTGCCGGACTCCGTATCTAAATTCCCCGATCAAAAACAATTAGCAGCCATGATGCGACAAATCGGACTTTCCGATGTAAAATACAAAAATCTAACCGGCGGAATCGCCGCAATTCACACAGGCAACAAGTAAAATCTTTTCTTGAATGAATAAGTACAAGCTCTTAAATTTCGTCAAGCGTTTGGGATTGTTCGTGCTCGTAATTTTTACAGTAGTTTCGCTCGTAACCATACTTATCGAGCTCGTACCCGGAGATCCGGCGATCGCGCGGCTTGGAGATAACGCAACTCCCGAGCAGCTTCAAGCCTTTCGAAATAGACACAATTTGGACGTGCCGAGCTTTTTCTTTTCCTATGATTCGGTAGACGGTTTCGAATGGCATGGTGTGAAAAACCGTTATTTGGATTATTGGAAAGGCGTTTTGCAGGGCGACCTGGGAATTTCTTACGATACTGATCGACCGGTGCTCGATTTGGTGATCGAGCGTTATCCAGCGACCATAAAATTGGCGCTTGCCGCACTCGTTATTGCAGTTTTCATTTCAATACCACTCGGAGTTCTTGCGGGGACAAACAAGAATTCACTGATCGATAACTTTGCTTCATTCTTTGCGTTGATGGGAATCTGCCTGCCCGGCTTTGTGATCGGTCCGCTCCTTGTCTACTTTTTTGCCGTTAAGATACCTATATTCTCGCCAACGGGAAGTTATTATCCGGAAGATATTGTGCTGCCTGCAATCACGCTCGGGGCGGCACTTTCTGCTATTTTGACGCGTATGGTGCGTTCTAGCGTGATTGAAGAACTCGGCGAAGACTATGTAAGAACTGCCCGCGCGAAGGGGCTTAGCGAAAAGGTGGTGATTTACAAGCATGTTTTGAAAAACGGTTTGATTCCGGTAGTTACCATTCTTGGTTTGCAGCTGGGTGTTTTGTTGGCCGGAGCGATAATTACGGAAAAGATCTTTAACTGGCGCGGTGTCGGCACGCTCCTTCTGGATGGGATCAACACGCGCGATCACCGACTCGTTCAAGGTGTAGTTCTAATTATCAGCGTGACGTACATTTTGGCGAATTCCTTTACGGATATGGTTTATCGATGGCTGGATCCGAGAATTAGAATCAACTAATTTTAATGAACAGGCTTACATACATCGGATTCTTTCTGGCGATCGTGTTTATTTTCACGGCAATTTTTGCCAACCAAATCGCTACGCACGATCCGATAAAACAGTTCAGGGAATACGATCAGTCTGCGGGACGAGAGGTTTCCTTAAAAAACAAGCCTCCGAGCGGTGAGCATTGGTTTGGTACGGATTCGCTTGGAAGGGACGTATTTTCCCGAATCGTTCACGGAGCGAGAGTTTCACTTTTTGTAGGCATAACTGTCGTAACGATTTCCGGAATCTTTGGGATTATAATCGGCGCAATCGCAGGATTTTACGGCGGATGGTGGGATAAATTCCTTGCCGGATATGTTTTTAACGTTTTCCTCGCATTTCCCGGATTGCTGCTGGCGATCGCGATCGTCGCCTTCCTGAGCGGCACAAACCCGACTCCGAACGACCGCGTTCGCCATTTGATCATTGCAATGTGCATAACCGGATGGGTTGGATATGCGCGCGTCATGCGCGGTCAAGTTTTAAAGATCCGTGAATATGATTTCGTACAGGCCGCACGGGCCTTGGGCGCGAGTAATTTGCGGCAGCTTTTTGTTCATATTGTTCCGAACGCGATCCAGCCGCTTATAGTTCAAGCATCGCTCGCAATGGCTGGAGCCGTTCTCGCCGAGGCATCGCTCTCATTTCTTGGTTTGGGCATTCCGCCGCCAAACCCGACTTGGGGAACAATGATCGATGAAGCACGCGGTATCGACACAATGACAAACGCCCTGCATAACCTACTCTTTCCGGGATTGGTGCTGGCATTTACCGTGCTGGCCTTTAATTTCATCGGTGATGGCCTTCGCGAATATCTCGATCCAAAACAGCGGAAACGATAAAATGTCAGCGATTTCAATCCAAAACATATCCAAAACTTACCCGCCGGCATTTCCCCGTCTACGAAAATTCTTCCATTTGAATGTAAAAGACTCGGTCGAAGCGCTTCGAAATGTTTCCTTGGAAATTGAAGAGGGTGAAATTTTCGGGCTTATCGGCCGAAACGGCGCCGGAAAAACAACGCTGACAAAAATTATTGCCACGCTCGTTCAACCGACGAGCGGCGAGGTATTAGTCAAAGGATTCGATTCGGTTAAGAACGATGTGAAAGTACGCTCCTTGTTGGGTTTAGCAACAGCGGAAGAGCGTTCATTTTATTGGCGGCTGACATGCATGCAAAATTTGATGTTCTTTGCACGTTTGTACGGAATGCCAGATCGCGAATCAAAATCACGAATCGGCGAAATCTTTGAACAGCTTGATCTAACACCATTGGCCTCGCGTCGTTTTTCTGATATTTCAACGGGAAATAAGCAGAAACTCGCAGTTGCGCGTGCACTTCTCGCCAGGCCGCCGATCCTGCTCCTCGATGAACCGACCCGGTCGCTCGACCCGCTCGCCGCGGCAAATATGAGATCACTTATAGAATCGATAAAGGGAGTGTCAATATTGCTCACGTCACACAATCTTTCCGAGATCGAGCAGCTTTGCAATCGTGTTGCTATTATTTCCGAAGGCCGAATTCGTGCCGTCGATGCGCCTTCAAATTTACGAAAATCTCATAAACCGACGCAAAAAGTTAGAATAAATTTAAAGGGTGTGCTAGAAGATAGCCTAATCACTCTCAATAATCTCGCGAATTTCGAGGTCGAACGAAAAGGCGATTCGATCACCTTGACCTTTGAACGTGAAAGCGAGGATGAACTACTCGGAAAAACCTTTAACGCATTGAACGAAAAGGGGGCAAGAATCGTCGACGTAGAAACTGAAAAGGCGACACTTCTGGACGTTCTTGAAAGCTACGAAGAAGAATAGAATGGAAGGAATCCCTAAATATCAAGTTTTTCCGCTCGGTGAAAATGCGCTGATTTTCGATTTCGGCAGCGAGATTTCAGTCGAGCTCAACAAACTTGTTAATTCTCTGGCTCGGGCGATAGATCGCAATCCTTTTCCGGGTTTCATTGAATGCGCTCCCGGGTATTCGTCCCTTACGATCTTTTACGATCTATTCATGGTTAAGCGTAAATTTCGCACTGCCCTTACCGCATTTGAAATTGCCAAAAGACTCACGGAGATCGAGCTTCAAAAGTTGGAAAATCAGCCGGAGATAAAGACTATTACAAAAGAGATCCCAGTGTCCTTTAAAGCCGGCAACGCGCCTGATCTCGATTTCGTCGCTCGATCAAATAGTCTCGATCAGGAAGAAGTTATCGAGATCTTTCTCTCAAAAAGCTATCGCGTTTTTATGCTTGGTTTCCTTCCGGGATTCGCCTATATGGGCGAACTGGATTCGAGAATCGCAACACCGCGCAAACAAGATCCGCGCACGGTTGTCACAAAGGGCAGCGTCGGGATAGCGGGAAACCAAACTGGAATCTATCCGCATGAATCTCCGGGAGGATGGCAGATCATCGGTCGAACCCGTCTGGAACTGTTCGACCCAAGTAAGGAACCCGCGACGTTTTTTGACGCAGGCAATATCGTAAAATTTGTGAAAGGGTAATGGGAATAATTATTCAAAAAGCAGGTGTTTTGGACACGATTCAAGACTTAGGGCGCACCGGATCCCGGAAATCCGGAATCAACCCGAATGGTGTGATGGATAGAAACGCTCTGCGTTTGATTAATATTCTACTCGGAAACCCTGAAAGCGAAGGAGCTATCGAAATGCACTTCCCAGCATCAGAATTCGTTTTTAAAAGCGAAAAAACTTTCGCACTCGGAGGTGCGAATTTTGAAGCAGCTCTGCAAAAAGAACCACTCAATCGCTGGAAGATTTATTCCGCAAAAAAGGGTGACGTTTTAACGTTTCGTAGAAGGGTAAATGGAAATCGCTGCTATCTGGCAGTAGCCGGCGGCCTGGAAATAGAAAAATGGCTTGGTAGCAAAAGCACAAACCTTGTTGCACAGATCGGAGGTTATAAGGGGCGAAAATTGATGAAGGGTGATACGCTCGGCTTCCGTATAGTCGGAAAGAGCAAAAACGCCGCTGACCATCTCCAAATCGCGAGAACACTCTTCCCGCGTTTTGCCAAACATCTTGTTTTACGAATTACCGCGGGGGCGGAATACATGCGGCTTACGGCGAAAAGCGAACTCGCGTTTTTCGAACAGACCTTCAATATTACAAATGATTCAAATCGAATGGGGTACCGGCTTGAGAGTGCCCCGCTCTATCTGCTAAACGACGCCGAAATCCTCTCCACCGCCGTAAACCTTGGCACGATCCAGCTTCTTCCAAACGGACAAATCGTCGTATTGATGGCGGATCACCAAACCACCGGAGGTTACCCGAGGATCGCTCACATCGTAGAAACCGATCTTTCAAAACTTGCCCAATGCGGACCGGGCGATAGCCTAAGCTTTGAATTGGTATCGCAGCAAGAAGCCGAAACAATCCGGGAAGATTATGAAAGAGATTTGAGTTTCCTTCGTGTGGGCGTAAAATTCAGATCCGGCAAATTATGACAGCGGTTGACCTAAATTGCGATATGGGGGAGGGATTCGGCGCTTGGAAAATGGGAAACGACGCCGAAATGATGGGATATGTCTCATCGATAAATGTCGCCTGCGGTTTCCATGCGGGGGATGCTTCAACCATTCGTAAAACAATCGAGTTGGCTGTCAAGAATGGCGTAGCGATCGGTGCGCATCCGTCGTTTCCCGATCTGCAAGGCTTCGGAAGGCGCGAGATGTCCCTTTCAAACGAAGACATTTTCGACATCGTCGTCTATCAGGTTTCTGCGGTAAAGGGAATCTGTGAGGTGTTAGGAACAAACCTAAACCACGTCAAGCCGCACGGCGCACTCTACAATCAGGCCGCGAAAGACTCTCGTGTCGCACGAGCGATTGCAAATGCAGTTTGCGCCGTTGATCGCGATCTGATGTTTTACGGACTTTCCGGAAGTGAAATGATCAAAGAAGCGGAAAGTGCTGGTTTAAGGACAGCGAGCGAAGTATTTTCCGACCGAACATACCGAAAGGACGGTAGTTTGACTCCAAGAACCGAATCGAATGCACTAATTCGCAATTCGAAGGAAGCCGTCTTACAAGTAATGCAAATGGTCGCCGATTCGTCGGTCACTGCGACGACCGGCGAGACAATTCCTATAAAAGCGGACACGATTTGCATCCACGGTGATGGCGAAAATGCGGTTCAATTTGCGAAACTGATAAATGAAAGCTTGGTTCAAACCGGAATACGAATAAAAAGCAAATAAAATAAGGGGCTGACCCAGATAACACGTAAAGTGTAGTATTAGGGCAGTATGAGAAAGAGCAGATTGGGTCGAGTAAAACAGAACAAGTTGATAGAACATTTTGTTGCAGGAACAACAGCCCGATGTGCATCTGATCTGGTAGGTG
>JBGTGX010000131.1:0-13534 GCA_041746475.1 Pyrinomonadaceae bacterium
GATTTTCCGAAGCTGACGTTTATTAATAGAGCATTCGGTGGTTCGGAATTTGAAGATTTGAATTTTTACGCACCGCGAATTGTTTTTCCGTACAAACCGCGCAAGATTTTTGTATACGAGGGTGATAACGACATAAATTCCGGAAATAATGCCGAACGCGTTTTAGAGGATTTTAAGAAATTTATAGAAATTACCCAGAAAGCGTTGCCTGAAACAAAAATTTACTTTATCTCGATAAAACCGAGCCCCGCACGGATAAGTCTTTTAAACGAAATTCAAAAAGCGAATCGCCTGATCGAAAATGAAACAAAAAGATTAAAAGGCGTCGAATTTGTAGATGTCGCATCAAAAATGTTGGATAGCGAGAATAAACCGCTCTCTGACATTTTCCTAGCAGACAATCTTCATATGAACGAAAAAGGATACGCGATTTGGCGCGATGTGTTGTCAAAATATTTGAAATAATATTAGATACTATCGGGAACAAGAATTTTATCGCCGGGATTGCAGAGGACGCACGGACTTCAATGATTTGGTTTGAAATTATTTTCTTTTCATTTTGATAAATTTGCTTCTATTCTCTGCGGTTTTCGCGTTCTCTACGTTAAAATTCTTCAGAAAGAAATTTCTGACAGAACCGGAAGATGATCGGAAGCCCATTTTCCGTCCCATCGATCTGAAAGAATACCGTGTTCAAAAACCCTGACGCCTTCTTTTACAAAAATGTAGTCAATCTTTCTATCCGGGATCATTTCCTTAAACCCATTAAAGGTCGAATTTCCGCCGAAATGCCCGTTGGAACTTTCGTAACGTGCATCCTTCAACAAGAATTTCCCTTCCTCCCAGCTTTTGGTTTCTTTTCCGGTCACAATTCGATACGGTTCTGTCGATTCCACAAAATTAAAATCTCCTGTTACAACAAAAGGCATTTTAACCGCGATTTTTTCGATTCTTTTTAGAAGAAGTTTCGCAGCTTGTTCTCTCGCTTGTTCGCTTTCGTTGTCAAAATGCGTATTGAATTGAAAAAATGTCTTGCGCGTAAATCGATCGTAGAATTTCGCCCAGGTTACGACCCGCGGATAGTTTGCTCCCCAACCTTTACTGCCCGGAATTTCGGGTGTTTCCGACAGCCAATAAGTATCGGTTTCCAATAATTTGAAACGGTCTTGTCGGTAAAGAATCGCGGAAAATTCACCGCCTTCTTTACCGTCGCTTCTGCCGACTCCGCAATATGTGAAACCGGGCAAAGATTTCTCCAGGTCTTTGAGTTGACCTATTAACGCTTCCTGAACGCCCACCAAATCGGCTTTGTGAAAACGTATGACGTCTGCGACTTTCTGATCTCTGAATTCCCAAGCATTCTCACCATCGCGTGGTTCGTTGTATTTGATATTGAAGGTCATTACCCGCAGAGTTTTTTCCGACTTTTGAGCATGGGCGGACTTTTGAGCACGGGCGTACGAACTGCCAAAAATCGTATAAAGGCATAAAAACAATATCGCAAGTCGGTTTAATAAGATCATTTTAGGTTATTTATGATTGCAATTACTGATTTTTCGGTTTTGGCGGTTCAATGATTAATTCAGGCGGAAAATCAGCGGGATCCGCTTTATCTCTGCGGCGTTTGTTTTGTTGCCCCCAACGATGCGGTTTCAGTGGAATATTGGTCCCGCCGGTTTCCTCCATTGTTTTGAAAAGCTGTTCGCGCATTTGATCGGCAACTTTTCGATATTCGGGTTTATAAATCAAATTTTGCGATTCGAGCGGATCGGCTTTGATATCGTAAAGTTCATTAATATCCCAAAGTCCGTAATAATCTATATATTTGTATTGGTCGCCGCGAAGAGCAAATACCGTCGGCGTTTGCGGGAACGCGTATTCCCAATAATACTCGTAAAAAATGCTGTCACGCCAGGGGATTTCCTTTCCTTCCAAGAGCGGTAGATAGCTTTTGCCATCCATATTTTTTGGTATTTCGAGTCCGGCAAGTTCAAGGAAAGTCGGTGCGATATCAATGTTTGCAACTACCTCTTCAACCCTTGTTCCGGGTTTTAAAACAGCCGGAAGCTGCATCACGAGCGGAACACGCATTGATTCTTCGTAAGCCGTGCGTTTGTCAATCAAACCGTGTTCGCCGAATGCAAAACCATTATCACCCATTACCGCTATCAGAGTGTTTTCATACAAGCCTTTTTCCTTCAAAAGTTCGATGATCTGCCCGATCCCCTCGTCAACAGCAATTAGCGTTTCCGCATAACGCTTGTAAAATTCGCCGATATCAAGATCACCCTCTTGACCTTGATATGGAAAATCAACGCCGTGCCAGCTATTTCTCTGATCCCGAACCCAACGCGGAGCGCCGGAAATATTTTCGGGATTCTGCGTTTTCGGCTCAACAAAGGTTTTGTTATCGAATTTTCCTTTATGACGTTCGGCGGGAATAAATTCGGCGTGGACAGCTTTATGCGAAAGATACATCATAAAAGGCTTTTTATTGCTTCTGTTTTTTAGCCAATCCGTCGCGTATTTGTTTAATTCATCCGTTATATAGCCCTTTTGCGGAACTTTTTTTCCGTCAACATTCAAACCGTCTTTATGCGGCAAATAATGCCCCTGATTCAAAAATGAAACCCAACGGTGGAAGCCCGGTCGCGGATCATCCGAACCGCCGCCCATATGCCACTTGCCTACAAAAGCCGTTTCGTAACCCGCTTTTTGCAGATACTCCGGGAAAAAAGTAAGACCGTTTGGCAGCGGACTGTCGTTATCAACCACGCGGTGACGATGTGCGTATTGCCCGGTTAAGATCGAAGCCCTCGAAGGCGAACAGAGCGAGGTCGTGACAAAAGCATTCGGCAAGTAAACGCCGTTTTTCGCAATCGAGTCCATATTAGGCGTTTCGAGAAAATCCTGCCCTTTCAAAAACCCCATCGCGTCATACCGCTGATCGTCAAGAAGAACATAAATTATATTGTATTGTTTTCCTTTCGATGTTCTTTTTAAATCGAGATTCGTTTTCTGAGCGAAAGAAATATTTGATGAAAATAAAACAAAACCGAATAATAAGAAATAAGACGTAAATTTTTGCGGGGAGATTTTGAACATATATTTCTCCTGATCCTATTCATCTTTAGCGCAACGAAAACCGACATTGTTCAAACCCGTATCGGGTGTTGCACTGCTTCTTCCAGCGACGCGATAATTAGAGCAGAAATTTTCAGCACACATCCATGACCCGCCACGCACCACCTTTTCTTTGCCGTTTGCGGCACCTTTCGGATTCTCCATAGGCGAGTTTGAGTAATAATTCATCGCATACCAATCCGATGTCCACTCCCAGACATTGCCCGCCATATCGTAAAGGCCGTAGCCATTTGGTGCAAAACTCCTGACCGGTGCGCGTTTTAGAAAACCATCTTCGCTCGTATTATTTGAAGGGAATTCCCCCTGCCACCAATTCGCGACCGGCTTTCCTTCAGGTCTCAATTGATCGCCCCATGAATACGTTTTTCCAATGAGGCCACCCCGCGCTGCATATTCCCATTCGGCTTCGGTCGGAAGGCGCTTTCCCGCCCATTTGGCATATTCGTTTGCATCATTCCACGAAACCTGGGTTACGGGTTCATTTGGCGACGGCATTTTTCCATCACCTTCAGGATTTCGCCAATTAGCTGCGTCACCGCGCGTCCACTCTTTCGTTTCAAGGTTGAAAACGCCGCTCCAGCCAAATTTCTCCGCCTCAGTTTTGTAACCTGTCGCTTCTACGAATTTCGCGAATTCGGCGACGGTGATCTCGGTTTGATCGATCCAAAAATCTTTCACCAAAACCACATGAACGGGTTTTTCGTGCGGCATTCCCTGCGCGCTTCCCATCGAGAATTCACCGCCTCTTATGCGAATCATCCCATCTCTATCAATTGAAGCTGGATTTTTGGTTCCCGATCGATCAGCGCAACCGGAAAAACCAATAAAGAATATGCTGACGATCCAACCAAATCGATTTACTGCTGTAATAAGAATTGTTCTGTTTCCTGCTCTTAGCATTAAAATTGATCAATACGAATTTTCTTTCGATATTAACCCGAATTCAATGTTTTTAAAACAAAAAAAGTCTGATTGGATATGAGAATGTTAAGGGTTCAGATGTTCAATTGAGAAGTTACTTTGACTTTTTGAGTATTTCTTTAAGAGCCATACCCGTATACGATTTTTTGCTCTTGGCAACCATCTCCGGCTTCCCTTCTGCGACAACTTTCCCGCCTTTTGCGCCTCCTTCCGGACCGAGGTCGATGATGTGATCGGCGGATTTTATTACATCCAGGTTGTGTTCGATAACGATCACGGTGTTTCCTGTATCGACTAATTTTTGAAGCACATCGAGCAATTTGTGAACATCGGCGAAATGGAGGCCGGTGGTTGGTTCATCGAGTATGTAGATCGTTTTTCCGGTCGCGCGTTTTGATAATTCTTTTGAGAGTTTTACGCGTTGGGCTTCACCGCCGGAGATCGTTGTGGCGGATTGTCCAAGTTTTAGATAACCCAAACCGACATCGAGCAGGGTTTGCAGTTTTTGATTGATCTGCGGGATGTTTTCGAGGATCGGAAGGGCGTCTTCGATGGTTGTGTCAAGAAGCTCGGCTATGGATAAACCTTTGTATTTTACGGCGAGCGTTTCACGATTATATCGAGAGCCGCGGCAAACATCGCACGTCACATAAACATCGGGGAGGAAATTCATTTCGATGGTTTTCATTCCCGCACCTTCACATGCCTCGCATCTTCCCTCTTTTACGTTAAACGAAAAACGCCCGGCTTTATAACCTCTTTCGCGCGATTCGGGAAGCATCGCATAAAGGTCACGAATCGGAGTGAAAACGCCTGTGTAGGTCGCGGGATTTGAGCGAGGTGTTCTTCCAATTGGTTTTTGATCAATTTCAA
The DNA here is from genome assembly GCA_041746475.1 of Pyrinomonadaceae bacterium. GTDB lineage: Bacteria > Acidobacteriota > Blastocatellia > Pyrinomonadales > Pyrinomonadaceae > Aridibacter. Next base: position 4,939 of record JBGTGX010000131.1, read on the forward strand.
TGATCTTATCGACCAATTCAATGCCTTCGATCGAATCGTGCTCCAGAGGTTCTTTAGTCGATCTGTAAATCTCTTTTGCGAGCGAACGATATAAAATTTCATCGACAAGTGTGGATTTTCCGCTTCCCGAAACTCCGGTTACTGCTATGAAAACTCCGAGCGGAAAGGTTACATCGATATTCTTGAGGTTGTGTGCCCGCGCGCCTCGAACGATAATATTATTGCCGTTTGGCGCTCGTCTCTTTTCGGGCTTGAATATCTCAAGCTCCCCAGACATATATTTCGCGGTCAGCGATCTTTTGTTTTTCAGAATCTGCTTTGGCGTTCCTTTTGCGACGACTTCCCCACCGTGAGTACCGGCCTTTGGGCCGAGATCGACTACAAAATCCGCCTGCTCGATAGTTTCCTGATCGTGTTCGACTACAAGAACGGTGTTCCCTAGATCCCGAAGCTGTCTTAAAGTTTCAAGCAGTTTTTGATTATCCCTCGGATGGAGTCCAATGGACGGCTCGTCCAAGACGTATAAAACCCCGCGAAGCTTTGAACCAATTTGCGTTGCAAGCCGAATCCGCTGACCTTCTCCGCCTGAAAGTGTTCCCGATGACCGATCAAGCGTTAAATACCCGAGTCCGACCGAATCAAGAAAATTCAGCCGATCCTGAATTTCTTTTAGAATCAAGCCCGCGATTAAACCTTCACGCTTATCGAGTTTTACCTTTTCGAACTGAACTGCGGCTTCCTCGATCGGCAAACTAACATAATCACCAACGCCCAATCCTCCGATCTTCACGGCCAAGCTATCTTTTCGCAGCCGATGTCCGCTGCATTCCGGGCATGTCTTTGGTGAGATCAATTGCTCAAGCTTTGTTCGGATCTTCTCGGAACCTGCATTATGCATTCGGTATTTTGTAACCTCGGTCGCCCCGCGCCAGGGCTGGCGCGTTGTCCTTCGATACATTTTCATCGGGATCTTCGTACGCGAACCTTCAACAAATGTCTTACGGATCTCATCCGGCAACTTTTCGAATGCGGTATCTATCCGGATCTTGGGTTTATTTTTCTTATTGTAAACGCGGATTATCCCAACAAGTGCCGCGCGAAAATAGCTTGAAGCGGCATTATCAATGTCGTCTAAGAGCGGAAGTTTATTTGAGGCAATTGATTCATCGGGTATCAATTTATTTGGGTCGACTTCAGCGATCGAGCCGATTCCTTCGCACCTTCGACAGTAGCCAAAACGTGAGTTAAATGAAAAGGAGCGCGGTTCAAGTGGCGCTATATTAATTCCGCAATCGACACATGCCATCTTTTCCGAATAAAGCTTTTCGTCGCCGTCTATTACCGAGATCAGAACGGCACCATCAGTTAATTTCAGGGCAGTTTTTACCGATTCTGTAAGCCGTTCTTCGATATCTTCTTTTATCAAAAGCCGATCAACAACAACTTCGATAGTATGATTCTTTTGTTTTTTGAGATTTATCTCTTCGTCCAGAGCGCGCAAGACGCCATCGATCCTTGCACGAACAAAACCGTCTTTCAAGAGTTTTTCGAGTTCTTTCTTGAATTCGCCCTTCCTTCCGCGAACAATGGGCGCGAGAACCATAATTCGTTCTCCCTGAGGAAGCACGAGAATTTCTTCGACGATTCTTTCGATCGGCTGCCGTGTGATCGGTGCGTCGCAATTCGGACAATGCGGAGTACCGATTGAAGAAAATAATAGACGAATGTAATCGTAAATTTCGGTTACGGTCCCAACGGTCGAACGGGGAGAGCGCGAGACAGTTTTTTGTTCGATTGATATAGCGGGTGAAAGTCCTTCCACAGAATCAACATCAGGTTTTTCGAGTTGGTCTAAAAATTGGCGTGCATAAGCGGAAAGCGATTCTACGTAGCGTCTTTGCCCTTCAGCATAAATCGTATCAAACGCGAGCGAAGACTTCCCCGAACCCGACAAACCGGTGATAACCGTAAATTTATCCCTAGGAATATCGATATCGATGTTTTTCAGATTATGCTGCCGGGCGCCACGAACGGAAATCTTCTTGATGCTCATGTATTACAGATAAGATATTTGTGTATTAAAGAAACAAGTATTTTATCAATTCGAAATGAGCAAAGCAAAGCAGACGGAAATACCGTAAGAATCTCAACCGAGTTTTTCATTAACGAATGTAAAAATTCCCGTCGCCACGCTGACGACAATAAATGTCGCGATCGCCCGCCAAACGGCGTCGGATTCTGTAAACTGCCAGATCGCAAGGATGCAGAGAACCGTGCATGCAACGAGCGAGAGTGTGATGATCGTAAAAGATATCGTGCGGACGAGCGACGGACTGACTACACCTTTGATCTCTTTGCTTAGCTTGACATTTAAATCGTCTGCTTTGGGTACCATTTGGCAATTGTAACAAACAAAAATGGGATGCCGAAAATTCCGCAGCCCATTCATTCAAGATAATTCAGAAACGACTCTATTTCAGGATACCAAAAACATCGCGCAAGATCTGTGTCGTACGGCCGATCGGATCTTTACGAATCTTCTTTTCTTCCTGTGCAACCATATAAAACGTACCGTCGAGGGCCTTCTGAGTTACGTAACCGTCTAGATCCTGTGCGTCATTACCGATAAAAGCAGCCATAAATCCTGCTTTATCTATCATCGCTTTGTAACTCTGTGTAACACCCGTCTCATTTGTAAACCTTTCAACGATCGGTCGGAATTTGACGCGCAATTTTTCTTCGCTTGTCTTTCGAAAAAACTGCGTCGCCGCATCATCTTCACCGCTAAATAGTATGTTTTTCGCATCCGTAAAAGTCATTTGCGAGATCGCATCAGCAAAAACATCGACCGCTACAGGAACAGCCTTTTCCGCCGCGCGGTTCATCGCGAGCTCAAATGCATCTACGCGGTCACCATACCCGCTGAAACGCGCAACCCTTGCAAGAGAATTCAATGACTTCGGCAAAGGGATCTTAACATCTAGATTATTGAAAAAGCCGTCTTTCTGGCCGAGGTTATTAACCGCAAACCGGACGCCCTTTGAGAGTGCCTGTTTTAGGCCGAGCGAGATGGTGTTGTCGGAAACCCCTCCTGTATTGCGTTTTGTGTTTGATTTTGTTGTTTCATCGGCCTTGTCTTTTTTCCACCATTGCGCGGACGCATCAGTTGTTAGAGAGACAAAAAGACCTAATAACAGCGCTAAAGCAGCGATTCTCGACCAAGCAAATTTTCTCATTTTATTCTCCTGTATGTTTCAGGGGGTGAAACTGACATTGTCTCAGATGCAAGATCTTATTAGAGGATTTGCCTAAAATCGTAATACACTAATTTGCTTTTCCTTGATTTGCGACTGCTTCCTGGAGTTTTTTTATCTCGTCTGCATCGCCTAAGTAGTAATGTTTTATGGGTTTTAAATCGTCATCCAATTCATAAACGAGCGGCACTCCGGTCGGAATGTTTAGATCTACGATCTCATCTTCCGGGATTTTGTCGAGATACATGACCAAAGCGCGAAGCGAATTTCCATGAGCGGCAATGATGAGGCGCTTACCGGCTTTGATTTGGGGAGCGATCTCATTTTCCCAATATGGCAAAAAGCGCTCCACCGTATCCTTAAGGCATTCGGTTAACGGGAAATGATCGCCATCGAAATCAGCAAAACGCGGATCGTTTCGCATATTTCGTTCATCATCTTCCGCGAGCGCGGGCGGCGGAACATCATAACTCCTGCGCCAGATGTGGACCTGTTCTTCCCCAACCTTGGCCGCCATTTCCTTTTTATTTAATCCTTGAAGATCACCATAATGGCGTTCGTTCAAACGCCAGGATTTTCTTACCGGCAGCCACATCAAATCCATCTCATCGAGGATAATATTCAGCGTTCGAATCGCGCGTTTTAAAACAGATGTGTAAGCCAGATCAAAAGTAAACCCCTCTGATTTCAATGTGCGCCCCGCATTTCGCGCTTCATCACGACCCTGATCTGTCAAATCAACGTCTGTCCAGCCCGTGAAGCGATGGGTCTTATTCCATTCGCTTTGCCCATGTCGAACCAAAACCAATTTGTGCATATTTTCCTCGTTTGCTAGTTCGTCTCAATAGTAAATCCAATCGAACGATATTCAAAACGTCCATATTCTATACTCTTTATACATGTTTGCTCCGGCAATGACTTTATCCGAAAACTCGGGCTAAATTCAGAATTTCGTATATCCATACGAAAACGAAAATAATATTCATAAATTTATATATTTCGTTGTTGCAGCGATTGAGCTTAGAGCCCTGAAAAATCTGGCCCCAAATTTGCAGAAGGGCGGTCAGTTTTAATAATCAATCAATTTTATAATTTGTTGTCACTCCCGGCTTTATCATTTTTTTAATCAAATCTGGAGGACCAAAATGACAAAATCCTTAGGGAAATTGACAGTGGCGATTTTATGGATTGCGCTTGCAAGTCTGTTCGCGTACTCGCAAACTAACGGCTCGCTTGCCGGAACCGTTTCTGATTCAACCGGAGCGGCGATTCCCAATGCAACAGTAATTGCAGCTGGTGCAGGTGGAAAACAACTGACGGCGACAACCGGAGACAACGGAACGTATCGAATTCCAGCCGTCGCAAACGGTTTTTATACGGTAAGCATCACTGCCGACGGCTTTAAGAAACAAGTGGTTTCCAATGTAAAGGTAGACGTTGGATTGCCGGCAACAGTCGATGCACAGCTGAGCGTTGGAGATATTGCCGAAGTAGTAGAAGTCTCGAGCGGCGGCGAAGTCTTACAGACACAGACTGCAACGGTCGGTACGACGATATCCGGTAAACAAATTACCGACACGCCTCTTCCTTCGTTCCTTCGCGCGATGCGCTGGATTTAATTTTATCATTGCCGGGAACGGCCACAGTAGGTGCGCCGCGCCGCTCGTCAATTAACGGGCTACCCAAAGGTTCTTTAGCGATTACGATAGACGGTGTAGATGTACAGGATAATTTACTGCGTTCGAGTGATGGCTATTTTACGTATGTGCGGCCGCGCGTCGATGCAATTGAGGAAGTAACGGTTTCGACGTCGAATCCTGGTGCTGAAAGTTCCGGTGATGGCGCTGTTCAAATAAAATTTGTCACAAAACGCGGCAATAATTTGTATCGCGGCGGTTTATATTGGCAGCATCGTAATACTGCCCTGAATGCGAACTATTGGTACAATAATCGAGATCTCGCTCCCGACCCTGTAACGGGCAAGGCTGAACGAAATAAAATTATCCTGAACCAATATGGCGGAACTTTTGGCGGACCGCTACCTTTCCCCGGATTTGGTGAAGGCACACCGTTTATCCATTCTGGAAAAGACCGGGCTTTCTTCTTTGTGAATTACGAAGAATATCGCCAACCACAATCGCAAACCCGAACCCGCAACATTCTTTCAACCCAGGCACAATCGGGCGTATATCAATATGTTTCGGGCGGCACAACCAGATCTGTCAATCTATTTACGTTGGCGGCTGCGAATGCAAGGCTTGCGACCCCGGACCCGACTATAGCTTCCTTGCTGACACAAATTCGCGCATCGACTACGTCTGCGGGCACAGTTACGCCAATAACCGGTCAGTCGAATGTCGAAAATTTCAATTTCACGCCATCCGGACCGCAAAAACGTACGTTTCTTGCGCTCCGTTTTGACTTCAATCTTACAAAAAATCATAGTTTGGAGTTTGTCACGAATCAGCAGGAATTTGTTCCATCGAAGGACTTCTTAAACAGTCAGGATGAAAGATTTCCCGGAATGCCTTCATACACTCAAGGGTCAGTTCGTGATTCTTATGCACTTGCTGTTCGTTCGACATTAACCAACAATCTGATAAACGAAGCACGATTTACGCTTTCAACCGGATTATCTGAATTCAGCGGCGGAATTGCTCCGGCGGATTATGCATACCAGGGCAGCTATAACCTAAATATAAATGCTGCGAGCTTTGGCGGAAATGCAATAACAACCGGGACAGCAAGAAATTCCTATAGTAACCGAAATACGCCGACTCGCGACTTCACGGATAGTCTGACGTGGATCAAGGGTTCGCATAGTTTTAGTTTTGGCGGTCAATACAAAATTATTAGAAAAGAGAGCACGGCGATCGGGCGAATTGTCCCATCCGTAAGTTTCGGAATAGACTCGACGGATTCTGCTTTTGCGATGTTTAATACGACCAATCTCCCAGGCGCTACCGCAACTCAGCTTACTGAAGCTCGCAATCTTTATGCGGTTTTGGTCGGACGAGTCTCGACCTATTTTACAAACGCCTATCTTGGGGCGGACGGAACTTACCGGGAGAATAGCGAGCAAGCCCAGTTAGCTCGTGAAAAAACCTACGGTTTATTCTTTCAAGACAGCTGGCGGATACGCCCAAATTTGACGGTTAACTACGGAATCAGATGGCAGCCGCAAAGTGGATTCGAAGTGCTGAGCGACAACTATGCCAAGATCGAATATCAAGACGTTTTCGGCGTTTCGGGTGTTGGTAATATATTCAAACCCGGAACGTTATCCGGTCGAGTTCCAACGGCCGTCGCCGCAAAAATAGGTGAAAAGGCATATCCGGATGATCTTAACAACTTTGCACCGAGCATCGGGGTTGTCTGGAGCCCTGAACCCGAAAGCGGAATATTGAGAAGCTTGCTTGGAGAAAAAGGCAAAAGCGTATTTCGCGGAGGCTATTCAGTTTCGTTCGTTCGGGAAGGATTAAATTTGCTAGACAGCATTTTTGGATCAAATCCCGGCGGCAGCCTGACCCTAACGCGAAGCCTGGGTAATGGAAATCTTACCGTTGGATCGAACCTGAGAGATAGTGGAAATCCAAATTTGACGGCTCCACCATTTCCGTCAGGGCCGTCCTATCCGATCACGTTGACGACGGCTCAATCCACCAACGTGTTTGATCCCAGCTTACGTACCGGCGAAGTGCGATCTTTCAGTTTCGGCTATCAACGCGAACTTGATAAGAACACGGTGGTCGAGGTCCGATATGTTGGAAACCGAGGCGCTGGATTGCAGCGTCAATACAACATCAACGAATTCAACACGATCGAAAATGGTTTTGCCGCGGAATTTGCGCTTGCTCAAGCAAATCTGTATGCAAACATCACTGCGGGCCGGGGAAATAGTTTTGCATGTTTTGGACCCGCAACTAACACTTCACCGCTTCCGATCATGCTGGCGTATTTCAATAGTGCTGCAACTTATCAGCCTGGTACGGCGACGCGATATTCAGCCACGAATTTCACAAATTCAACCTTGGTTGCCGCACTTTCGAGGAACAATGCCAACGTCTTAGGATTTAGCGGAACCAGCTTCGAAGATAATGCAACGCGGCGGTTAAACGCCATTGCCAATGGCTTTGCAAGCAACCTGTTCTATGTAAATCCAACCACGGGTGTCAGCGGTTCGTTTACCGTCGATAACAGCACTGAAAGCTGGTATGACTCGGGAGTAATTGAAGTTCGGCGACGACTATCCGCCGGATTGAGAATGCAGGCAAACTATGTTTGGTCGAAAGCTCAATCAAACGCCTTCCAGTCTAGCAGCGTCGTTTTCGCCGGCTTTACGCAACGTCCAAACGGCCTTGAATTAGCTAAAAACGTTCAGGCATTCGATATAAGGCATGCTTTCAAGTTTGACGCGACCTATGATGTCCCTCTAGGAAACGGTCGTAAATTCTTATCCGATGCCAATTGGCTTGTAAACGGAGTCTTTGGAAATTGGAGTATTCTTCCAACCTTGAGGTGGCAAAGCGGTTCGCCCTTTAGCTTTGGTAATGTCCAACTTGTTGGGATGACCAAAGGCGAATTGCAGAAAGAAATCAAAGTCCGAAAAGGGCCAAATGTGGTTACGTACTTGCCGGATGACATTATTAACAACACCCAAAGAGCATTCGACGTCAGTGTTGCTAATACAAATTCAAATGGCGGCTATGGAACAACTTATGGCACGGGCGGTCCGACAGGACGATTTATTGCACCGGCAGGTTTTGGCAATTGTGTCTCCCGAACAATCGGCGATTGCGGATTTAACAACTTGATCCTTTACGGACCGGGCTTCTTTAAATTCGACGCCGCTGTCGCTAAGACTTTTCGAATAAGTGAAAGGCGAAACGTGCAGTTTAAGGCTACGTTCCTTGACGCGTTAAATATGCCAAACTTCCGAATAGGCGGCTGGAATGCCGATGTGATAAACGTCGGAGTCGGAGGTTGTACCTTTGGACAACTCGGAAATGGTTCCGCATATCAGGACATTTCGACCACGAACGATCCGGGTGGACGATTAATCGATCTTTCGATCCGATTCAATTTCTGATTTTCAGCAACAATGCTAATCAACTTGGAGGCTGTCTAGAAAGAATATCTTTTTAGACAGTCTTTTTTTGTTTTGGTTGTTTTCGTTTTAGATTTCTCGATTTGTTTTTTTGCTATATGAAATTTGAAATTTTGATTTCTACGATTTTTGGAAAATGAGGCCGTTTTGAACTGGTTTTAGTTGTTTCTGGCGAATCTATTGAGGTTATGGGCGATGGCGAGGAGTCCGGTTTCGACGTTTACTTTATCTAATC
>JBGTGX010000132.1:0-31162 GCA_041746475.1 Pyrinomonadaceae bacterium
CACATTTCTCTTTTAACGTTCCCGGAGGGCGCTGCGAAGAATGTCAGGGAAGCGGAACCGTTACGATTGAAATGCAATTTCTCGCCGATGTTGAGCTAGTTTGCGAAGATTGCCGCGGAACTCGCTTTAAGCCTGAAATATTGGACGTAAAATTTAAAGGCAAAAATATCCACAACGTTTTGAACATGACCGTTCGGGAAGCAGCGGCATATTTCAAAAGCGAAAGAAAAATCACGTCCAAACTAAAAACCCTCGAGGCCGTCGGGCTAGGCTATCTTCGTCTCGGTCAATCAGCGACGACGCTATCCGGAGGCGAGGCGCAACGCGTAAAACTCGCCGCGCACCTTGCCGCAAAATCAAAATCGCGAACTCTTTTCATTTTTGACGAACCAACCACAGGTCTTCATTTCGATGACATCAGCAAGCTCCTTTTGGCGTTTAGAACCTTGATCAATGAAGGAAATTCTCTAGTTGTCATCGAACACAATTTAGACGTTATAAAAACTGCTGATTATGTGATTGATCTTGGCCCCGAAGGCGGTATTGGAGGCGGTGAGATTGTCGCTATCGGAACACCGGAAGAGATTGCTCACAATGAGAAATCGTATACCGGTAGATTCTTAAAAGGATCATTTGAATTAAATCCCCAGGAATGAATTCTTCTATTTCGCCTACGTTTATATTTCAAATATACAATTCATTGCACAATACGGTCTAAGATTCACAACGGTTTATCCGCCGACATGGACATTCGGGCGTTTTTCGGGGTCGTGTTCCGCTTGCCGAAGGATTTCCCTAGTAACGGGTGCGGTGTCGCCTTCGCCAAATAGGAGATATCTCATAAGATATTTTAGCGGTGAACCTTCGCTCCAACCAAAATAGACGTGCGGGATCCGTTTCGTTTTATCTCTGAGGAAAAGTAGAAATGCGGCGATTGCGTTTGGAACGGCAGGGGATCGTGTACGCAAAATATTGTAGCCGTTCATTTCGATTCCCTGCACTTTCAGCTTGCCTGAAAATTCAGATGCGTCGCCCGTATCAACCTCAAAAAATAGGATCGGGTCTTTTGCGGGAATGTGGTTATCGACGCGTCTTTCGCGCTCGCATTCACCATATTCCGCCACATCGCCGGTTTCCCTGCGGTGAGTGATTATTCTGATCCGTCCTTTCGCGGCTTCATTAAGAAGCTTTTTCGCGGTTTCATCGAGCTCGATTCCATCGATTCTAATTTCGGTAGATCGGAGAATTCTTGAAACAAACGACGTCGCTATTATTGTGAAAATAAAAACCGCAGCGATCTTTATCCCGTCCGGACGCAAGACTATGTTTACAAGGGTTGTGTAAACAAATACGGCGGAGATGATCATAAATCCCCACCGCGCCGCTTGCTGTTTTCTCCAGGCTGAAATTGTTACGGCAATCCCCGCCGAAGTCATCAAAACCAAAACACCGGTCGCGTATGCTCCGCCCTGATCATCAACATCGGCCTGGAAGAAAAATGTAATCGCAAGACAAATAGAGAGGAAAACCAGCACGAGCGGGCGTGTAGCCTTTGCCCATTCGGGTGCCATTCCATAGCGGGGCAAATAACGCGGCACAATATTCAAGAGCCCCGCCAAAGCTGACGCGCCGGCAAACCATAGGATCATTATCGTGCTGATGTCGTAGGCCGTGCCGAAAATTTCCCCGAGATATTCGTGAGCGATAAACGCAAGTGCCCGCCCATTTGCTTTTCCGCCTTCTTCAAATGCCGATGGAGGAATAATCAACGTAGTTACAAAACTGCTGGCAATTAGCATCACGCTCATAATGAGAGCCGCCGCGGTTAATAGTTTTCGGGTCTTACCAATTCGATTTGGCCTTTGAACGATAGGCATCACGGCGACGCCGGTTTCGAAACCGGAGAGTCCCAGAGCTAGCCTTGGAAACACGAGTAGCGACATTACAAGTATTCCTAAAATCGTTCTCGGTTGTGAGACGCCGTTTTCTGTTGCAACAAAAAGTGCATTTTTCCAGCTTGGAAGTAGATCCGGATGGGTAAAGATCTCATAGAAACCTGCCGCCAAAACAATGACGTTTAGCGATAAATAAGTAATCACAAGAACAACGGCAATGCCAACCGCTTCCTTAAAACCCTTAAAGAAGATACCGGCAAGAGCCAGAATCAATCCGAGGGTGATGAAAACCGGATGATTGAGGAATGGAAGATGCGCAAGTACAAAAGGATTCTCAATGATATGCGCGGTCGCGTCAGCCGCCGAAAGCGTGATTGTAAGGACAAAATCAGTTGCGACAAATCCCAGCAGAACCAGCACGAAAAGTTTGCTTTTCCACCGCGATAGCAGCTGCTCGAGCATCGAGATCGAACCCTGACCGTGCGGAGATTCTGCGGCAACTCTGCGGTAGATAGGCAGCGCTCCAAAAAGTGTAAGCAGAACCAATACGATCGTCGCAATCGGCGATAGTGCGCCCGCAGCGACAAACGCGATGCTCGGTTGATATCCAAGGGTGGAGAAATAATCGACGCCGGTAAGGCACATCACCTTCCACCAAGCCTCGCGCGGATGGTCTTCGTCAATTTGCTGTCCGCTCTCGGGTTTCTCCGCACCCTTCATCAACCAGTGGCGGAACCGATTGTCGCGCGATATTTCTTCCGTATGCATATTCTAACAACTCAATAAAAAAAACCATGAAACGCTTCAAAATACGCTTCAAGGTCTATCTATCATCGTGGACAAATTCAATACCAAAAACGGAATATACGCCTCAATTTGCGCATATGCAAGCGATATTCTCGGTTAAGTTTACCAATGTTACAAGTCCGCAAGGACGGCTTCGATCTCTCTCAAAACCCAATCAATTTCTTTTTCTGTAATAATGTAAGGCGGCATAAAAAGCAAGACATTGCCGAGCGGCCGTAAAACAATATTGCGTTTCAGGAACTCCTGATAAAGGTTTTGCCCGATGTCGGCGAGATATCCGCCGTCTTCGACCTTGAGTTCAAACGCTAGAACTCCCCCGATTATCCGTACGTCCTCAACGCAATCAAAGGATGACAACTCCGCTTCAAACTCGAGGAACTTTTTGTTAATAAACGTGATCTTTTCGAGAGTGTGTTCTTTTTCGAAGAGTTCGAGATTTGCGATGCCGAGCGCGCAGGCGAGAGGGTTTGCACAATAGGAATGTCCGTGAAAAAACGTTTTCAGCCGATCGTCGTCGTAAAAAGCATTAAAGATTTCTTCCGTAGCGGCAGTTGCTCCGAGAGGCATATATCCAGCGGTTAAGGCTTTTGACAGACAAATAATATCCGGAGATATTTCGGCATGATCGCACGCAAACATTTTTCCCGTCCGGCCGAAACCGGTTAAGACCTCATCGGCAATTAAAAGAACTCCAAACCTATTACAAAGTTCGCGCACTTTCGCCAGATATTCTTTTTCCCAAACGATCATTCCGCCGGCTCCCTGGAGCATGGGCTCGATAATCACCGCAGACGTAACTTTATGATTTTTTTCGAGCAAATTTTCCAGACTTTTTGCACATTTGACATTACATTTCCGTTCGCATTTATTACAATGAAGCGCGTAAGGAGCTTCGGCGCGCAGAACTTTAAAAAGCAAATTCTTAAACGGTGCAGTAAATGCAGAATTGTCACTCGCGGACATAGCCCCGATTGTGTCGCCGTGGTAGGCGTGTTCGAGCGCGATAAATGTGCTGCGTTCTTCGCCTTTGTTACACCAATATTGGTACGCCATTTTAAGAGCGACTTCAACGGCGGTGGAGCCGTTATCGGAGTAGAAAACCCGCGTCAAACCTTTTGGCAAAACCTCGACCAATTTTTCGGCTAGTTTAACAGCCGGCTCATGCGTAAAACCTGCAAAGATAACATGTTCAAGCGTCTCAGCCTGTTTTCTCAACGCAGCATTCAAGTAGGGGTGCGAGTGCCCGTGGGTGTTCACCCACCAGCTCGAAACGCCATCCAGCAATTTCCTGCCATCTTCAGTTTCCAGCCAGACACCTTTTCCTCCCACGATCGCCACCGGCAACGGGGCAATTTTTTCCTGTGTATATGGATGCCAAAGATATTTTCTGTCCCGATCAATCAAATTCGTCATCAGAAATCCTTGCAGCTGCAATTCTTTAATTCCTCCGGACATTCTCCGATCTGCACCCAATCATAAAAATCTGCAGGACTTCCTTCAATTGCGTAGAATACTTTTTCGATAGTAGGAAACTGTTTTAATGTCGCTTCGATACTTGCCATGAAAATTCCGCTGCCGCAACTTGTTGTCGCTGTTTCCGTTTGTCGATAAACGGTATTTCTAAAATTTACATATGCCGATTTATTTTTGATTTTTATGCTTTTTAAAATGTCTCTTGTTTCATTCTGCGAGAGTGATGAAAAACCCTTCTCCCTTTCCTTTGGCGACACACCCTTAAATAATTCCTCCAAAGCCGCTTTTGCGACCGCCTTTGTTTTCGAAATTGTGCGTTTGGCAGGTTCCACTTTCGTGCAATCCTCAATGTTTGGATTGCTGTTTTCATTAGCAAAATAAACCTTTATCGTCATCTCCTGGCTAAAAGCAGAAACTGAAAACACGAAAACACACAATAAAGAAAAAATCGTTTTTATCATTTCGCTACTCCGCTTTTTCAAAAATTTCCCGCCAAGGAACTGCGATTTCTTCTACGATCTTACAATCGCAGTAACCACCCTGCTGAGATAACCAAGCCGAAACTTTTGAAAAATTCATAGCTTTCTGCATCACATATTGCATTGTAAACCGCGAGGTATGATCACACGCTTGATTCTCAAGTTTCAGCTCCAGAAAATCAAAAAGTCTGTCAAACTGCTCTTTTCGCGCCGGTAGTTTTACCAAATGCCTCTCGAGTTCTTCACCGCTAAGCTGCGCCATTACTTCTACTTCTCTTTTTTTTACAATAGCCATAAATCAACCTGTCTGCTCCAGTTTTCTAATCTATCCGAATCAATTTTCTCAAATTCGGGCATTTCCGCAAGCACCGGAACGCTGCCGAAATGTTCGATCGCTTTTTTATTCTCGAGGTTTGGCTTGCCATTCATGATAACGCCTAGTATTTCAAGGTTATGATTCCGCAAGGCCTTAATCGTTAGGAGTGTATGGTTTATTGTCCCAAGTCCTGAGCGCGCAGCAACCAAAACGGGTAAATTAAGCGCATCCATGAAGTCAATCATCAGCTCGCTTTCATTGAGCGGAACCAAAACCCCGCCCGCGCCTTCGACGATCCAAAATTTATCTTCGCCCCTGTTTTGGATAAAACTCAATACTCCCTCGATACTAATTTCTTCGTCAGCGAGTCTGGCTGAAAGATGCGGCGAAAGAGGTTTTTCAAGGCGAATACCTTTGTCGTAAATTTCTTCATCGGTACACTTTACCAGCGTTCTGATCGTTTCGGTGTCGTTATCTTCTTCAATGCCGGTTTGAATCGGTTTCCAGTAACAGACCTTTTCCCGTTTACGAAAGACGCTCAATAAAGCAGCGGAAATTACGGTCTTGCCAATTCCGGTGTCCGTTCCTGTTACAAAAATTCCTTTCATCTTGTTTAGACGCAGATAGCAAAGCCAATTAAAATGTTAAGTACGTCACGGTTCTAATCGGTCTTCGCGTTAGATTTCATTTCCTAGCGTTTCGACAAAATCCTTCAAAATCTCTTTGCTTAAACCCAAATTCAATGTAACACGCAATCTCGCGGTTCCTTCCAAGACCGTCGGGGGGCGAATTGCACGAACATCGAAACCCTGTGACTGCATTTTCTCGGCTATTATTAATGCTTTTTTACTATCTCCGATAATAATTGGGATAATTTGTGTCTCATCTTTCGGAACCAAAAATCCATGATCAAATAGTAACTCATTAAACGCCTTGCTCAGTTTACGTAATCCGTTTCTTCGTTCAACTTCTTTTTCAATAATCTCAATCGATGCTTTCAAAGCTTCCGCAATTGCAGGGATCGGTGCAGTCGAAAAAATAAACGAGCGGCATTTATTTATTAGGTATTCGATGGCCAAATTACTTCCGGCAACAAACGCACCGGAAACTCCGAGTGCTTTTCCAGCGGTGTTTATTGACAAAAACACATCATTCTCGATTCCAAATTCCTCGATCAACCCGCTTCCTCTTTCCCCGTAGAGTCCTACCGAATGAGCTTCATCGATGATCAGGTTTGTGTTTGTCTTTCGACAAACTTCCGCATATTCTTCAAGCGGCGCGATGTCGCCATCCATCGAAAAAAGAGATTCTGTAACGAGAAATTTTCGCCCTCTATATTCTGTCTCAGTTAATAGCCTTTCCAACTTTTCGATGTCCAAATGCGGGAAAATTACTTTATTGCATTTTGACAAGCGAATTCCATCGATCAAACTTGCATGGTTTAATTCATCGGAAAAGACAATATCGTCATCTTCCAAAAACGTTTGCATCAAACCAAGGTTTGCTTGATAACCGGTCGCGAAATATAGAGAACTTTCGGTTCGCTTCCACCCGGCAAAACGTTTTTCAACCTGTTGGAAGCAATCTCGCTCGCCACGTAAAAGTCTCGAAGCAGTCGACCCGACACCTTCTCTTTTAACGGCTTCGATCAGAGCCGCCTTGATCCGTTCGTCCTTCGCCAAACCAAGATAGTCATTTGATGAAAGGTCGATTCCCGTCGGGCTTTTAAGTTTTCGTCTCAAGCCCTTGGATTCGATCTCATCAAGTTTGCACTGCAGTTCTAGCTCGATTCCGTTCATCCCATTCTCTTTCTTCAAATTCCTTCCGCTTGACGCTATCGCGTCCAACGTAACGCACAAATTTTGGTAATAGGACCGCCAAGAGAAGGACCGCTATGATCGATAATATGCCGCCGGAAACGATTGCCGTTTTTGTCCCAAGACGCTCCGCAACGACGCCCATTTTTACATTTCCAAGCATCGGTCCCGTCAGATAGCTTATCATTTCGATACTCGCCAATCGTCCGCGCAGGTGATTTGGAATTGTTTGATTCCAGATCGAACCGCGAAAAATTCATCTGCCACGGCACGACGATAAACGTCATCATCGAACCAAAAAAAGAAATCAGCTGCCCAAAAAAGAGCAACCGATAATCTCTCGAAACCCGCAAAGGAGTTAAGTCAATGGTCAGATTCCTTAATGGATTTATTTAGGTCTTTTTGATCGCAAGTTTCTCATTCCAGAATTCAACTGTCATTTCTCATGCAAGTTTCGGAGCGTCAGCACTCCTTTAGTCATCATTTCTTGTTATTGAAAAGCATCCCGAAATGTCATGCTGAAGCCTGAGCAAACAGCTTCATTCCCAACTTGTCGAGTAATTCCGTGTCACGGTTTTTCTCAGGATTCGGAGTCGTAAGCAATTTATCGCCCATAAATATGGAATTTGCCCCCGCGAGGAAGCACAGAGCCTGCGCTTCGTCGCTTAGTTCTAAACGCCCGGCACTCAGACGCACCATCGAACTTGGCATAATAATTCGCGTCGTAGCGATCATTCGAACGAAATCAAAAACATCTAATTTCTTTTCGTTCTGCAAAGGTGTGCCTTCGACCTTTACGAGTTGATTTATCGGAACGCTTTCGGGATGCGGATCATGATTTGATAGTTGTTGGAGCAAACCGTAGCGGTCATCCAAAGATTCGCCCATTCCGATAATTCCTCCGGAACAAACTGTAACGCCGGATTTTCGCACATTTTCAAGGGTTTTCAAACGCTCATCATAGACGCGGGTCGAAATAATATCACCATAAAATTCGGGCGATGTGTCGAGATTATGATTGTATGCAGTTAAACCTGCTTCGGCGAGTTTTTCAGCTTGATCCTCCCGAAGCATTCCAAGGGTGCAGCAGGCCTCTAAGCCCATTTGCCGTACGCCTTTGACCATTTCGACAACCTGATCGAACTGCTCACCATCGGGAACCTCACGCCACGCCGCCCCCATACAAAATCTCGTCGCACCCGATTCCTTGGCGTTTTGCGCTGCGGCCAACGTTTTATCAACGCTAAGAAGCTGCTCGCGTTCAACTTCGGTTTCGTAATGAGCCGATTGCGGACAATACGCACAATCTTCAGGACACCCTCCTGTTTTGATACTCAAAAGTTGGCAGCCCTGTATTTCATCAGTTTTGTGAAATTTCCGATGAACCGTTTGCGCCCTGAGCATCAGCTTAGGGAAGGGTAAATTATAAATTTTCTCGATTTCGCTGATCGTCCAATCGTGTCTTAAATCTGTCATAAATCCTTTTCTCAAATCAATTTGGTTAACGAAAAAGGCCGCCTAATTTACCGGGAACTTGGTCAAACTTTCCGAAAATAATGACGCCCGTTATCGCCTTTTATACTGACTTTTTAATAATATCTTTCGCGTATTTCTTCGCTTCCGCCAAAGTTTCAATTTTACCATCAAGTTGCTTCTCAAACACCTCGTCCAAAATTTTCTTAAAACGCGGCGATGGTTCCATCCCGAATTCGATAAGATGCCGACCCATTAGGATCGGATCGGGCGCCTCGATCTCAACCTCCAGTTCGCGTGCTTTTTGAATAAACCATTCTTGCGGCTCTGAATCAAAGTGCTTCTCTTTTGGAACCCATTCAGGATTTCGCCCCAAACTATCAGCTTTCGCAACGCGATAAAGCAGATCGAGTTCGACCTTTCCTGCAAGCCGTCTAAAGGCGCCATCGCCCATTTCTTTCCTTACTTTGTAAAACATCCCCGGCTTTAAATGATGTATTACAAGCTCGACAACTTGATTGCGGACATCATATCCATCGACCGTATGGATATTCAAAGTGTTCAAAAAGGATTTGGTCGGCTCAATTCCCGCAACATCGTGTCCGTGCGAACGCCATTTTCCTTCAAAAAACTCTGTCGCTGCAGGTTTCCCAAAATCGTGACATAAGGCTCCTAGCATCACCGTAACCTTTTTTGCATGATCCAAATCGCCAATCAATTTTCTGGCTTCATCAACAACAAGCAATGTATGCACATCAACATCTCCCTCCGGATGCCATTCTTCTTGTTGTGGAACTCCAACGAGCGCTTTCATCTCCGGAAATAATTGGTCAACAACTCCAAGATCGTACAGCAGTTTTAAACCGATCGAAGGCCTCAGAGATCTCAGGAGAAGCTTTTCCATTTCGCTCCAAATTCGCTCGGACGGCAAATCGGTCAAATCAATTTGCTTGCAAATTTCGGCTGTTTCGCTTTCGATGTCAAACCCAAACCTCGCCGCAAATTGAGCAGCCCTCAAAACTCGCAAGGAATCTTCCGCAAAGGTCTTCGATGATACCATCCGCAAAATTCCATTTTCAATGTCGTCGCGCCCGCCGCTAGAGTCAATTATCTCTCCTGTAAGAACGTCTTTCATGATCGCATTGATCGTAAAATCCCGGCGTTCTGATGCTTCTTCAAACGACATTTCGGGATCGCCCACAACAAGGAAACCTTTGTGTCCGCGTGAGACCTTTCGTTCACGTCTCGGGATAGAAACATCCAGATCCGCCCCAATTTTATAAACCGTAAATGCTTCTCCAACTACATTTACATCGCCGAATTCTTCAAGAATTTGTTTTAGCGTAGCTGGCTCAACTCCATAGACTTCAACATCCCAATCCTTGTTGGGCCGGACACCCATCAATTCATCGCGTACGCATCCTCCGACAAGCATTGCGCGCCCCCCCATTGACTTAATGGATTCGGCGAGTTTGGTGACTTTTGCAGGAATTTCTGCCATCGTATGGACGATCCCTTCGGCGGGTTTTATTTATTTAGACGATCTTGGAGATAGCTTTTGAGGTTATCCACATTTATGCGCTCCTGTTCCCATGTGTCGCGGTCGCGAACAGTTACAGCTTGGTCGTCAAGCGAGTCAAAATCGACAGTCACACAAAATGGTGTTCCAACTTCATCCTGGCGGGCGTATAGCTTACCTATGCTGCCCGTGTCGTCGTAAACTGAACGCATGTCTTTTGTCAAATCCTTCTTTATTTTACGAGCCAAGGAAACAATTTCGTCGTTATTCTTTTTCAACGGCAAAACGGCAACCTTGATCGGTGAAAGTTCGTGCGAAAGTTTTAACACTACGCGTTCTTCTTTTTCTGTATAGGCGTCCATCAAAACGGATAAAAGTGTGCGATTTACACCTATGGCAGGTTCGATCACGTATGGATAGAAGCGCTTGTTTATATAGGGATCATGGTAGGAAAGATCTTCCACCGAATCCGGATTTACGCGATTTCCGTTCTCGTCCAGAGCCTTCTTCGAATGCGCCTTTGTATCAAAATCGGTACGGTTGGCGATTCCCATGAGTTCATCCCACTGCTTTTCTTCGTCGTCGCGTTCGGGAAAATAGCGGTACATGATATCTACTGTTCGATCCGAATAATGTGCAAGGTCACCACCGGGAACTTCGTATTTGTAGAGATTTTTTTCAGAAATACCCAAGCCGGTAAGCCAATTCATATAATTTTCCACCCACTGTTGAAAAAATTCCGGTGCTTTTTCAGGATGGCAGAAGTATTCCATTTCCATTTGTTCAAATTCGCGTGTTCGTAATATGAAGTTGCCGGGGGTAATTTCATTTCGAAATGATTTTCCAACCTGAGCAATCCCAAATGGCAATTTCCGCCCAGTTGTGTTCAAGATGTTTGCAAAGTTTATGAAAATTCCCTGTGCTGTTTCCGGACGCAGGTAGGCAAGTGATTGGTAGTCTTCATCATCCGCAACTGCTCCAAGCCGGGTCGAAAGCATTGTCAAAAATGGTCTTGGTTCGGTGAGATCGCATTTGTCAGTTTCGCCGGGGTGCTTTGAAGGCTTTAATTCGCATTGCGAATCTTCGAGTTTATCCGCACGAAAACGCTTTTTGCAGTTTCGGCAATCGGTCATCATGTCATTGAAGGTTTCTTCATGACCGCAATGTTTCCAAACGAGACGATTTTGAATGATCGAAGAGTCGATCCCTTCGATATCATCGCGTTCGTGAACCATCCATTTCCACCAGTTCTGCTTAATGTTGTTGGCTAATTCGACACCAAGGGACCCGTAATCCCATGCGCTTCCCAGCCCTCCGTAAATGTCGGATGCGGGAAAAACGAAACCTCGCCGTTTTGATAAATTTACAATCGTTTCTATGTTTGGTGCGCTCATATGGTTAGCAGTAATTAATGGTAATGAGTGATAGGTAATTAGTAATAGGTAATTAGTAAAGTCGCATTTTACCAAGTACCGACTGCAAATTACCAATCAGGTAACCTTTTTACCTCCATAAAAAAAGGACGGCCTCAGCCATCCAAATTCAGGTTAGAAATAACTTTCCAAATTATTCATATGGAACGGGGATTGAAGCTCCCGGCGGAACCAGCCATATTTGGAATGTCGTAGCAGGGCGCGTTCCACCTTGAACGATCGTTAGTCTGCTTGGATCAAATCCGCGTTCTCTTACCAAATAGTCTAAAGCCATTCGGGAAAGTTTCTCCGGAGTTCGGCTTTGACTGCGTTTGTCCGTTCCGCCATACATGATTACGTATCCTTGCACACTTGGGTTGTTTTGCAATTCAATTGCCAAACCATCCAAACGGGCTTTGTCCTCATCATTCGAAATCGTTGGAAATTCGTCAAAAGCAATCGGAACAATCGGAATTTCCGGAATTTTCTCTACTGGCGTGCTTCCGGCCACACGCTGGCGACAGCTTGCATGATAAATACCGGAGGTCACTTCGAGCTCGGCTGTAACGGTGCGTCCGCCAAGTCCGGTTGTATCAACGGTTATCGAGTTTGTTCCATGGCCGCTGACAACAGGCGCATTGGAAGGCGTGATCTTCCACAAATAGTTTAATGTCGCCGCACCGCCTAGCGGGTCTAACGCAGCAAACGTTATCAAATCGCCGTCGCGAACAACATCAGGATTGCTCAATGTAATATCATACGGGCATTTTTTCTCGGTGGTGTTTTCATCAACATTAAGGCATATACGATTCTTTACGTTTTTTACAACGTTGATTTCCTTCGAAAAAGTCTTTCCATTTGGCCCTTCCACTTCTACGAGGTGAATGCCCGGGGTTAGATAAAACTCGGCACCTTCAATAGTGCCGCTCATCCCGACGACCTGACCGTCAACCTTTACTGTCATCGCCCTTGGCGAGCTTTTCACAAAAAGAATTCCGGTGTTTTTTGGTCGTTTCGTTTTCTTATCATCGTTACCTGCCGCAAAAGCCGAGTTAAACCCAACGGTCAACATCAAAGCTAACACGGCAAAACTTTTGTATTTTGAATTTCGCATTTTCTAATTTCTCAAGAAACGCCGATATCTTGGTTACGGCATTTGATCTAATAAATCTATAATGAGGCAATCGGGTAAAAGCCAACCGAGTCTTGTCACTTCGATCTTATTTCTAGTCGGGTCCGGGTAATCTATGCTAGTGTTTCAATGTTGAAATATACCGAATTATCATGAATTTCCACAAAAACCCGACGTTTTCTAAAACCCCATCAAAATGAGCCATGGCACTTGTACCTTGCTCATTTTCGTTGAGTTAACGGCGCTGTAAATCGGAGACAAATCTCTAAGTTCGTTAAGAAGATGACCTAACCATAAAAATGACCTTATGCAAATGACGTTCAGGACAAAAAAAAAGGGTAGCTGATCTCAGCAAAGCCTCGATCACCTACCGATTTATTTTATTGATTTCTAATTAACTGCTTTCTGCCGTTTGCGCCTTTTCATCACGCAAAACCGACTTTCGGGAAAGTTTGATCTTATTTCCTTCCTTCCCTATGCATTTAACCATTATCTGCTGCCCTTCTTTAAGCTCGTCCCTTACGTCACGAATCCTTCGTTCCGAAATTTCGGAAATGTGGAGCAATCCGTCCAGCCCTGGAATAATTTCGACGAATGCGCCAAAATCGACGATTCTCGAAACGGTACCCAAATAGGTTTTACCAATTTCGGCTTCAGCGGTAATATTCTTGATTCTCTCAAGTGCCGCTTCAGCAGCTTCACCATCGGCAGTTGCGATATTTACGGTTCCATCGTCATCGATATCTATTTTCGCACCCGTTTCCTCGGTTATTGACCGAATCATTTTTCCTCCAGGACCGATGATGTCGCGAATCTTATCCGGATGAACCTTAATTGTAATGATCCTAGGCGCAAACGTTGAAATATCCTTGCGAGGCTCTTTGATTGCCTGAGACATGATTTCAAGGATATGTAAACGTCCATTTCTAGCCTGTTCAAGCGCTTCAACCAAAATTTGCGCGTTAATTCCAGCAACCTTCATATCCATTTGAAGCGCAGTAATTCCATCGGCGGTTCCGGTCACTTTGAAATCCATATCACCGTAATGGTCTTCGGCACCGGCGATGTCCGAAAGAATCGCATAACGATTTTCTTCGAGCACCAAACCCATCGCAATTCCTGCAACTGGTCGTTTTAGAGGAACTCCAGCGTCCATCATTGCGAGACATCCGCCGCAAACCGAGGCCATTGAAGAAGAACCGTTTGATTCGGTGATGTCCGAAACTATACGAATTGTGTAAGGAAAATCGCTCTCGTCAGGAAGAAGTGGTTCGAGTGCGCGGCGGGCCAAGTTTCCATGACCGATCTCGCGTCTGCTAGTTCCACCAAAACGCCCGGCTTCTCCAACAGAATATGGTGGGAAATTGTAATGAAGCATAAAGCTTCTTTTTATTTCGCCGGTCTCGAGATCATCCGTAAACTGTTCGTCCTGCTTTGTTCCAAGTGTTGCCGTTGCAATCGCTTGGGTTTCACCGCGGGTAAACAATGCAGAGCCGTGAACTCGTGGCAACCATCCAACTTCGCATGAAATTGGACGAATTTCGCCAAACTTACGTCCGTCTTGACGGCGACGATTGTTCAAAATATCTTCGCGGAATACTTTTTCCTTGAGGGCGCCAAACACCGCGCTTGTCGCCGCACGTTTTTCGGAATCATCTTCGGGTGCGGTCTCAACGATCTCTTTTTTCAGCGCGTCGACCGCCGCGTAACTCTCAAGCTTGTCTTTGCCACTGGTGGTATCGAGTGCATCACGCATTTTGTCCGCAAATTTCTTCTCAATCTGCTTGAAGAGTTTGTCATCGAGAGGCGGGGTTTCATAGACACGTTTTTCAATTTCGAGCGCCTTTAACAATTCCTTTTGCCACAGACATAAGCGCTGGATTTCTTTGTGCGCCAACATCATAGCTTCAACCATAATGTTTTCAGTAACTTCGTTTGACTCGGCTTCCACCATAACAATCGCTTCTTCCGTTCCGGCAACGATCAAATTCAATTCGGATTCGCGCCGTTCGTCATATGTCGGATTGACGAGATATTTTCCGTCGACTAAGCCGATCCGAACTCCCGCAATCGGGGTTGTAAACGGAATGTCTGAAAGATAAAGCGCACAAGATGCGCCGGTAATCGCAATTACATCGGGGTCATTTTCGGTATCGGCCGAAACTACGGTCGCAACAATTTGGGTTTCGTGTCTGTATCCGTCGGGAAACAGCGGGCGCACGGGGCGGTCAATCAACCGGCAGGTTAAAACTTCCTTTTCGTTTGGACGCCCCTCACGCCGGAAATAATTTCCAGGAATGCGTCCGGCGGAGTAACTAGACTCTCGGTATTCAACCGTTAAAGGGAAAAAATTCAATCCTTCTTTTGGCGAAGTATCGCTCACTGCCGTTACTAGCAACATCGTGTCGCCATACCTTATTACTACCGACCCATCGGCTTGTTTTGCGACCTTTCCGGTCTCGACAGAAAGCTCTTTTCCTCCAAGCTTTATAGTCTCATTCAAATATTTATTCTTTGACATTTATTTTTCCTCTAAAAACGAAAAAGACAGGTGCTCACGCCGTGATGCCTGTCTTTTCAGATTAATTATTTTACGAATGATTCTCTTTGCTTGTGCGGCGAAATCGCTGTCACGTTCAGCAACCGCAGGCAAATTCTTCGAAGAATCTTCAGGTTTGACTCGAAGAGGTCTTGCGCAAGTAAAGTAAAAAGTTGAAGGGGAAAAATCGTTAATTTTCTACTCATTCATCCTGATTTTCGTTTTCCAAATGCTCTAGATTTAACAGAGGACCAAAAGACGAAAATCAGCGCAATTTTTTTCTTTTTTTACTCTTACGCTTATTATTTTACTACCTTCTCAATTTCAGCTTCTTGATAATTGCGTGATATTCCGCAATGTTCTTACGTTTTAGATAATCAAGAAGTTTCCTTCTGCGAGCAACCATTTTTAATAGTCCTCTTCTCGAATGGTTATCTTTCTTGTGCACTTTGAAATGCTCAGTTAATTCATTAATACGCTGGGTTAAAAGGGCAACCTGCACCTGTGACGAACCCGTGTCCGAATCGTGCGTTTTGTATTCACTTACTACTTTTTCTTTTACTTCTTTTTCTGTCGGCATAACTATTAAAAATACTCGCTCCTTTATCGCAGTAACTCCGCCTTTTCCAGCGGTAACCGCAAAAACTTTATGTTTAAATGGTAAACGGTTAAGTTTACAAAATCAATTTCTCAACCAGCTTTTTCAGCTTTTTTCTTAACTTCTTCCTTTGCTAGAAATTCTTCCATAAATTTCGTCGAAAAGTCTCCTTTCAGAAACTTCTCGTCTTCCATGATCTTCTGATGAAGTGGAATGGTCGTCTTTATTCCTTCCACAACCATCATCTCAAGTGCTCTTCGCATACGTCGAATCGCTCCTTCTCGCGTTCTGGCATGAACGATAAGCTTAGCAATCATTGAATCGTAATATGGCGGGACGACATAATCCGGGTAAACCGCTGTGTCAACCCGTACGCCCGGACCACCGGGGATATTGAATGCAGTGATCTTTCCGGGTGAGGGCGCAAAGGTTTCCGGATCTTCTGCATTGATCCGGCACTCAATTGAATGTCCGGTAATTATGACCTCTTCCTGGGTAAAGCTTAACTGCTCGCCGCGCGCAATTCGAATTTGGTTATAAACGATGTCAGCCAGCGTGACCATTTCTGTTACCGGATGTTCTACCTGAATCCGAGTGTTCATTTCCATAAAATAGAACGAACCGTCTTCATCAAGCAGAAATTCAAACGTTCCCGCGCTCGAATAACCGATGTCTTTACACGCCTTTACGGCCGCCTGCCCCATCTTTTCACGCTGCTCCAGCGTAATTACCGGCGAAGGTGCTTCTTCAAGAAGTTTTTGGTGCCGCCGCTGAATTGTACATTCGCGTTCACCTAAGTGAATACACTCGCCGTATTCATCAGCCAAAACTTGAATTTCGATGTGCCGTGGGCGTTCGATATATCTCTCTATATAAACTGAATCGTCATTAAAAGAAGAACGCGCTTCAGATTTCGCAGCATCAAGCTGTTTTTCAAGTTCCTTTTCTTCGCGAACGATACGCATCCCGCGCCCGCCGCCGCCCGCCGCCGCTTTGATGATCAAGGGAAATCCAATTTCTTTTGCAATTTTTTTCGCCTCGTTAACATTGGCAATGGGATCCGCGCTGCCGGGCAAAATCGGTACGCCCGCGGCTTCCATAGTACGCCGAGCCTCGACCTTATCACCCATTTTCTTAATAATTTCTGGACGGGGGCCAATAAATTTTATATTGCAATCTTCACAAATAGTCGCAAAAGATTCAGATTCAGCCAGAAAACCATAACCCGGATGAATCGCATCCGCATCGGTAATTTCAGCAGCGCTGATGATCGCGGGTATATTCAAATAACTTTCAGCAGACGTTGCCTTTCCGATGCACACCGCCTCATCAGCAAATCGAACATGAAGGGCATCCCGATCCGCTTCGGAGTGGACCGCGACCGTACGAATCCCCATCTCGCGGCACGTCCAAATAATTCTGCACGCGATTTCGCCGCGGTTTGCGATTAAGATTTTTTTTATTTCTCTCATAAAAAAAGAGCCGTAAGCCTTAAGCGACAGCAGACTTTCCTGGAAGTCCGGATCAACCCGCTTCTTACTTACCACCCATTATTTAATTCCGAAAAGCGCCTGTCCGTATTCGACCGGCTGACCATTTTCTACGTAAATCTTAACTACTTCTCCTGAAGTTTCCGCTTGAATCTCATTCATTAACTTCATCGCTTCAACGATGCAAACTACCGTGTCAGCAGAAACTTTGTCGCCGACTTTCACAAACACATCCTTATCAGGCCCCGGAGAGGTGTAAAATGTTCCAACAATCGGCGAAATTACCTTTTTCAAACCGTCATCCGAGTCATTCGGAGAGTCTGAATTCTCCGTAGGCGGCGCTGACTGCGAAACCGGAGCGGATACTTGTGCCTGAGCTGCGCTTGATACAACAACGCTTTTACTCATGCGAACACGGATTTTCTCGTTTTCAAATTCAAAATCGGTAAATCCGCGCTCTTCAATAAGATCTGCGAGCTCGCGCAATTCGTCCATGTTTAACGATGGTTTCGATCCCGCACTCCATTTACGTTTGTCGTCTTCTTTCGAAACTGATGAAGCCATAATCGCTCCTTAGCTAGCCGTTTGGCTGGAAGCTTTTTCACGAGGACTATCGACAAGTTCGATGACAGCCATCTCGGCGTTATCACCTTTGCGTCGACCGCCAATTCTGACAATGCGAGTGTAACCCCCGTTTCGCTCTTTATAACGTGTCCCGAGCTCATCAAAAAGTCTCTGAACTGCTTTGACCCCCGCCGTTCTCTCAACGGTGGATTTCGAATCACCGGTGTATCGACTCTGTTCCTGCTTGAAATTTCGGTTTCCGGAATGGAAGTAAGTAGCTGCTTTTCTGCGCAAATGTACTTCCTGCGCCGCGGCCTGATCGCCTTCCAGTTTTTGAGCTTTTCTTGCAAGCGTGATCGCCTTTTCAACAAAAGGTCTTAATTCCTTAGCTTTCTGGACGGTCGTCACGATATATTCGTTATCCGCGTTGATCAGAGACGTTGCCATATTTCGCAACATCGCGATCCGATGCGGTGCCGTTCTGTTTAATTTTCTGTGTGCTTTTAAATGTCGCATAACCTTAAACCAACAATCTTAACTCCAAATCTACAAGCTGCGCCCACCTGACCCGGGAATCGGATTTCCCTGTTCGTCAAAATCCATACCAAAATCGAGTCCCATTCCGTGCAGCATATCCTTGATCTCATTCAAAGATTTCTTCCCAAAATTCTTGGTGTTGAGCATGTCTTTTTCGCTGCGGCGAATTAAATCACGAATCGTGCGAACCTCAGCATTCTTCAAGCAATTATAAGAACGAACTGAGAGTTCCATCTCATCAACCGACCGATCAAGAAGATCGTTTCTCAGAAGCGGCGGCCGGGCGATATCTTCAAACGCAAATTCTTCTTCGTCTTCCTCAAAGTTAATAAAGATCGACATATGATCTTTAACAAGCTTCGCCGCCAATCCGATCGAATCATCCGGTTTTACGGATCCATTTGTCCAAACTTCGATCGTAAGCTTGTCATATTCCGTGTTTGAACCCTGACGAGTTTTTTCCACGTTATAGTTGACCTTTTTGATTGGTGTGTGAACCGAGTCGATCGGGATATAGCCAAGCGAAAGATCTTCGTCGTTATTAAACTCCGCCGAAACGTATCCGCGGCCTTTCCTTAACCTCATCTCAACATTTAAATCGCCGCCTTTGCTCAAAGTTGCGATATGAACATCTTTATCAAGAATTTCAACGTCGCCGTCAGCTTCGATGTCCGCACTGGTCACATCGCCCGGACCTGTTTTACTTATGGTAAGGGTTTTCGGTTCATCACTGTGCAGATCAAATGGAACCTGTTTCAGGTTCAAGATCACATCGGTGGCGTCTTCGGTTACACCTTTAATTGATGAAAATTCGTGTTCAACACCCTCAATTTTTACGGCTGTGATCGCTGCACCTTCAATAGATGAAAGCAATGCCCGTCTGATGGAATTACCGATCGTGGTGCCAAAGCCGCGTTCAAAAGGCTGTGCGTAAAATTTACCGTAGCGTTCTGTTAAAGTTTCCGATTCGACATTTAGGCGGCTAGGAATTTGGAAATTCGTCCAATGATTATTCTGTGTCATATTTTTGGTCAAAATTTATTTATAAAACCTGTTAAACACCAATAAGCGTAGGATCGCCTCAATTGACAATCCACGCTTATGAAAAACTACTTACTGTAAAGCTCGACGATTAACTGCTCGTTAATATTTGCGTCGACATCTCCACGTTTAGGCAAATCCGTAATGCTTGCACTATAATTCGTTTGATCCGCCGAAATCCACTGAGGACGTCCTCGGCCAACCGCTGTTTCCCATGCACCTTCAACGTGCACGTTTTTACGGGTTTGATCCTTAATGTCTATGATGTCACCGACACGAACCTGAAATGAAGGAATATCTACCTTTCTTCCGTTAACTTCGATGTGTCCGTGATTCACGAGCTGACGAGCCTGCCTGCGGGACGTTGTAAAACCGGCACGATAGACGACGTTGTCCAGTCTGCGCTCAAGCATAAACAAAAGGTTTTCGCCTGTGATACCTTTCTGCCTGGAAGCCTTTTCGAAATAATTACGAAACTGCTTTTCGAGCACAAAGTAAATTCGTTTTACTTTCTGTTTCTCACGAAGCTGCTCACCGTAGCCTTGTAACACTCTTCGACGAGCAGTCGGCCCGTGTTGTCCGGGTGCCTGCGTTCCCCGTTTTTCAATTGCGCAAGACGGTTTGTAACACCGGTCGCCTTTCAGGAATAATTTCCCACCTTCTCGGCGGCACAAACGGCACACCGCATCTCTATATCTAGCCACTAATTGCCTCCAGTCTTTTCGACGGAAAAGTTTACAGACAGCAAACGCTATCCTTCATCCTTTCGATACGTTATTAAATCTAAAATCAGATCCTCACTGCCGCAAGGCAGCGACTTAACTTCTCAAACTCTTCTGCGTTTGGGCGGACGGCATCCGTTATGCGGAATCGGCGTCGTATCGCGGATCGAAGTCACACGAATGCCAGAATTATTAATTGCCCGAATTGCAGATTCACGTCCACCTCCGGGTCCCTTTACACGAACTTCTACTTCCCTCATCCCAACTTCATGCGCTTTTTGAGCAACTTCGCTGGCTGCCTGCTGTGCTGCGAAAGGAGTTCCTTTTCGCGAACCTCTAAACCCACGAGCCCCTGCAGATGACTGACCGATCAAATTCCCTTGACGGTCGGTGATGGAAATAAGGGTATTATTAAACGACGCAGCAATATGAACGATTCCCTGTGGAATATTTTTCTTCTCTTTCTTTTTGCTGTAACTCTTTTTGCCTTTTGCTTTAGCCATATTAATTCATTAGCAAGCATTAGCCTGCCCAAAAATCTATTTCTTACCCGGAGCTTTCTTTTTAGCAACCGCTGCTTTCTTAGGACCTTTTCTCGTGCGGGCGTTTGTGTGTGTCCGTTGCCCCCTTACGGGTAAGCCTCGCCGATGACGAAGTCCGCGGTAGCACCCAATATCCATCAAACGCTTCACATCCATCTGAACGCGCTTACGGAGATCACCTTCGACTTCCGCTTTCTCATCGATGATCGCACGAATCTTTGCGAGATCGTCTTCGCTTAGGTCTTTGATCTTGGTTTCGGTGCTTATATCCGCTTCATCGAGAATGTTGGTCGCGGACGACTTCCCAATTCCGTAGATATAGGTCAAACCGATCTGTGCTCTTTTATTTGGTGGCAAATCAACGCCTGCTATACGAGCCATAATTTATTCTCTATACTCCTAACCCTGTCGTTGTTTATGCTTCGGATTTTCACATATAACCCGAACCACGCCTTTTCGGTGAATAACCTTGCACTTATCACAAATTTTCTTTACTGACGGACGAACTTTCATAACTTTTCTCCCACGACGCGATCCGAATACGCTTATTTATAACGATACGTTATCCTTCCTCTGCTCAGATCATATGGCGAAAGTTCAACCAAAACTTTGTCGCCGGGAAGAATACGAATAAAGTGTTTGCGCATTTTTCCGGAAATATGTGCCAATACCTGATGATCCTTATTATCGTCTAATTCAACCTTAAACAAGGCATTTGGCAACGTGTCGATGACCGTTGCGGTAACCTCAATTGCTTCTTCTTTAGACATAAATAATCAATAAATTCCGTTTTGTCGGACAAACCGTAAATGTTATCCTTTTTCAGTTCATTTTTCAAGCTAAGTCGCGGCAGTTTCAGTGTTTGTTCCCTTTTGCTGGTTTTTCTGTTGTTTTGTCAGCGTTAATATCTCGGGGCCATCATTCGTGATCGCGATCGTATGCTCCGAATGGGCAGACGGCATTCCATCCGCAGTTACTACCGTCCAGCCATCGCTCAGCGTTTTAGTCTCAGCCGTTCCAAGATTTAACATCGGCTCGATTGCAAAAACAAAACCCGCGCGGATTTTTTCCCGCGTTCCGGGGCGACCGTAATTAGGTATCTGCGGCGCTTCGTGCATATTTCGTCCAATTCCATGTCCTGTGTAACCCTGGACTATACCGTAGCCGTATTTCTCCGCATGCTGTTGAACTGCCCACCCAATATCGCCTACTCTTTTTCCCGGATAACACTGCTCAATTGCCAGGTCGAGGGATTCGGCGGTGACTTTAACAAGCTGCGCCAGTTCGTCGCTAATTTTCCCGACCGGTACCGTCGTCGCCGTATCGCCTACGAATCCTTCAAGAGTCGCGCCCATATCCATCGAAAAAATGTCGCCATCCTTCAGAACATAATCCGTCGGAAATCCGTGGACAATTGCCTCATTTACTGAAGCGCAAATCGCGTAAGGATAACCCTGATAACCAAGGAAAGTCGGATATGCCCCCGCATCACGAATCATTTTTTCTGCCGCATTGTTGAGCTCCATCGTTGAGATTCCCGGCTCGATCATTTTACGCAAAGCTTCGCGAACCTCAGCAATAAGCTCACCGACGGTTCGCATTTTTTCCAAATCTTTTTTTGATTTCGAAATGATCATTCGCTTTCCCAATAAGAGCTGTACCGTTCTTCTCACCGATTCCTCAATATAAAGAACCACTCAAACTTCGCAAAAATATGCCAGCTCCGATTGGCTGGCTTTTGAACTCCTGAAAACCTTCAAGCTGCGACGTTATTAGCAGCAACCATATTTTCAAGCTCCTTGTAAATATCACTGGGATTTTTTGTGCCGTCGAGTCGCTGTAAGCGCCCGGACTTTTCGTAGTACTCAAGTAGCGGCTTTGTGTTTTCCTTGTAAGTTTCAAGCCGAACTCTAACTTTTTCCTTATTGTCGTCCGCTCGATGTTTCAATTCCACATCCGGGTGAAAATCACAAAAACCTTCTTTTTTCGGGGCTTTAAAAAAAACGTTATAGATCTCACCGCATTTGGGACAGCTTCGGCGTCCGGTCAGGCGCTTTTCAAGCCTATCAAAAGGAACGTCAATCAAGATCGTGCTGATTATTTTATCTTCCGCCTCAGCTAACTCCTCAAGCATCTCTGCCTGTTTTGGAGTTCGAGGAAAACCGTCTAATATGAATGTCCCACGGCAATCTTCACGAGACGTTCGTTCTTTTACCATTTCGAACGTCACATCGTCCGGAACCAATTTTCCCGAGGCCAAAATAACTTTTACCTCTTTGGCCAAAGGACTATCGGCCTTTTGAATCTCACGAAACATATCCCCTGTTGAAATTTGCGGGATCTTCAATTCCGCCTCCAGAAGTCTTGCCTGAGTCCCCTTACCTGCGCCAGGCGCACCAATTAAAACGATGATCTTTGACATAAACAAACGCATTCGGCTTTCACAAACTAATTTCTGCGACCGCGTAGTCTTGACCCTACACCCAAAAAGCCCTCATAGTTGCGCATTACGAGTTGTGCCTCAATTTGCGCTACGGTATCCATCGCAACCGCAACCACAATAAGTATCGATGTTCCGCCGAAAAAGAATTGGTAGCCCAAACCATTGATAATCCAACCGAGGCCCGGTGTCGAACTCACAAACCGATCTAAAGCTTCACCAATAAACGGAAGGCGTCCAACGTTAAAGCCGTTTAGAAGCAGCTGCGGAATAAACACAACGAGTGCCAAATAGGTCGCACCGATCGTCGTTAAACGAGTCATCACCGAATTCAAGTAATCGGCTGTCGGCGCACCGGGTCTAATTCCCGGAATAAAACCGCCATGCTTTCTAAGATTGTCGGCGACTTCATCGGTATTGAAAACGATAGTAATGTAGAAAAACGTGAATAAAACGATAAGACCGATAAATACAACATAATAGTACGGATCGTTCCCGCCAAACTGTTGGAAAAACGCCGCGATCTTATTCCATATCGAATCCGGATTATTTGGGTCGGTTGGCAAAACCTGCACAATAGTTTGAGGCATTGCTAAAACCGATGATGCGAAAATAATGGGGATAACGCCGCCCATATTAAATTTCAACGGCAAACTCGTTTCCTTGCCTTGGAAAACCTGATTCCCGACACGCCTGCTAGCGTAGCTGATCGAGATATGTCGCCGCGCGGACTCCATATAGACAATTATTCCGACCAGAGCGAGCAAACATGCGATCAAAAACAGAACGCCCAAGGTTTGAAAAGCATCTCCACCTCTTACCTTCTCGACAACCTGCGCAACCGCGCTTGGAAGACTTATAACGATACCGGCGAAAATAAGGAATGAAATTCCGTTTCCGATGCCGCGTTCAGTTATCTGCTCACCCAACCACATTACGAATATTGTTCCGGTAGTTAACGTCGTGACAGTAAGGATCGACATCCACCAGGTGCTTTCAATTACACCGTTTCGTTGTAACCACGTCGCAACAAAAAACGACTGAACAGAACAAAGTCCTACAGTTAAATAGCGCGTCCACTGATTCATTTTCTGCCGGCCGACTTCGCCTTCCTCTTGGATCCTTTTTAGCGACGGATACAAGACCGGCATCAGCTGCATTATGATAGACGCAGTAATATAAGGCATTACGCCCAACGCGAGAACTGAAATTGTACGGAAGTTTCCGCCCGAGAAGATATCAAGAATTCCAAGAAGTGTTCCGCTTACCTCAGCCCACACTTGCTCTAGACGAGCTTTGTTGACGCCGGGAGCCGTTATGTGTGCCCCAAATCGATAAATAGCGACAAGCCCGAGCGTGAAAAGAATTCTCTTCCGAAGCTCGGGAATCTTAAATATATTTTGAATGGCGGAAAAAAACTTGTCCATACTTTCCTCTTAAATCGAACCGAAAGACAAACTAACCACGTCACCAATTAAACTAGCTCTTGGCGTCTTCACGACGAAACGGTTTAGCTTGCGGGATCTCATGTGCCTGACCGCCCGCCTTTTCGATTTTAGCTTTCGCAGCTTTTGTGTAACGGTGAGCAGATACATTGAAATTTTTGCTGACATCGCCGTTCCCCAATATCACAAGATCGTGTTTTGCCTTTTTAATCAAACCGCGTTCGCGCAAAAGATCCGGTGTGATCTCATCGCCTGAATTGAAGTTTGCCTCCAACGTCGATAGTCTTACTTCGATCCAGCTTTTCTTAAAGATGTTTGTAAACCCGCGTTTCGGCAATCGACGCTGTAAAGGCATCTGACCGCCCTCAAAACCTGCACGCCGAGAATAGCCCGATCGTGATTTTTGTCCCTTATGCCCGCGACCGGCTGTTTTTCCAAGTCCGGAGCCGGGTCCTCTACCGCGCCTTTTCTTCTTATGAGTCGAGCCGTCAGACGGTTTCAAATTATTTAGTGCTAATGCCATTTCTCTATCCTTATCAAATTGTAAACAATCGACGGTGGTTGTTATTAATAATCCTTGTTAGCACACACCAACTTCGGGTAATCAACCAGCGATAAAACTATTCCACTATTCTTAGCATGTGCGGGATCTTTGCAACGACTCCGCGCATAGAAGAATTATCCGGCTTCTCAACGATTTGGTTAAGCTTTCTCAATCCTAAAGCCGTCACCATAGCCTTCTGTTTCTTCGGATAACCGATCATACTTTTATAGTATTGGATCTTTATGTTCCCACCTTCTTTTGAATCTGTTTTCTTTGCCATTTCTCTGACCTATTATTTTAAATTTCGACTATAATAATTCGTCCACGTGCATACCGCGAAGTCTGGCAACATCCATTGGATCTTTCATTCGGCGCAAGCCATCAAACGTAGCACGAATGACACTATGATGATTCGTCGAACCAAGAATTTTCGTTCTTACATTATGAACTCCCAATGACTGCATGATCGCGCGAACAGCGCCGCCTGCGATCACACCTGTACCTTGTGCGGCAGGTTTGATCAAAACTCGTCCAGCACCAAATTTTCCAACAATCTCGTGTGGCAATGTGTCATCAATCAAAGTAACGTGAATAAGATTATTCTTAGCCGCCTCAATGGCTTTTTTGATGGCACTTGGAACTTCCTTCGCTTTTCCATTTCCGAAGCCGACATATCCCGAACCGTCGCCAACTACTACTAAAGCAGCAAACGACATATTTTTACCACCCTTCACAACTTTCGTGACACGATTGATCGAAATCAACTGGTCATTCAATATCAGATTGTCTGGTGAAATTCTTTTATTACTCATCGTTATTCTCTTCTTTCTCTACTTCAGGCGCTTTTGGAGCTTTCGCTTCTTTTGTTTCCTTTGCGGATTCCTTTTTCGCCGGTTTTTCTTTCTTCTTGGCAGCGCCGGCGTCATCTTCATCCGGTGCCTGTTCTTTGGATTTTTTTTCCTTTTTTTTGCCTTCTAATTCATTTTTGTTTAAGCCATTTTGGCGGGTGGCATCCAAAAGAGCTTTTACTCTTCCGTGATATAGAAATCCGCCGCGATCAAAAACAACCGTTTCAATACCTGCGCCAACCGCGCGTTCGGCAATCGCTTTGCCTACCGCAACTGCTCCATCGATGTTGCCGCCGGATTTAACTCCAATTTTTTTTTCATTCGAGGAAGCCGAAGCGAGAGTTTTTCCGCTATCGTCGTCAATCACCTGCGCATATATATGATTCGCGCTTCTAAAAACGGCCAGCCGCGGACGTTCGCCCGTGCCTCGAACTTTCTTACGGATTCGACTATGTACGCCCCGTCTTACATCTGCTCTACTGTTTTTTGCCATCGTAATTTCCTGACGACTATGCTGCCGTCTTACCTTGTTTCAATCTGTAAAATCTTTCGGAGTATCGAATTCCTTTACCTTTATATGCGTCTGGTTTCCTTAGCTCGTGTAACTCCGCAGCAACTTGTCCGAGTTTTTGTTTGTCAATTCCGCTAAGCGTCAGCGTGGTTTGATACTGCTGAATTGCCGCTTTCGTGTTCAACCGCTCCGCGGTCGCATCAATACCTTCGGGAAGTGGATACTCAATCGGATGCGAATATCCCAGCGCGAATACTAATTTTCTGCCCTGGACATCGGCTTTGTAGCCTACTCCGACAACGTCCATTTGTCGGCTAAATCCTTCTGTTACACCGACTACGGCATTATTTGCCAAAGCACGCGCCAAGCCGTGAAACGCTGCGTATTTTTCGTCGTCTCGTTCTGCAGTTAGAATTCCATCTTCCTGCGTAAACTTGATGCCTTCCGGAACGACGGTTTTCACTGTCCCCTTCGGACCTTTCACCTCTAATTCACTATCGTGAATCGTCACCGTAACGCCCGATGGTATATCAATTGGTTGTTTTCCTACTCGTGACATAATTTCTAATTGGTCGCATTGACCAATACCTCATCTAATATACGTTCGCTAAAATTTCACCGCCGACATTCTCGCGTCGTGCGTTCTTTCCGCTCATCAACCCCTTTGACGTCGATAAAATATTCACTCCATATCCGCCGAGCACTCTCGGAATCTCGGTTGCCCCGACATATACCCGTCTTCCCGGACTTGAAACTCTTGAAATATGGGTTATCGACGAAACTCCCTTGGCGTCGTAGCGCAGGAAAACGCGGATTACGAATTTAGGTTTCTCGCCCTTTACGACGAAGTTATTGATATACCCTTCGTCTTTTAAAACTCTTGCTACTTCTAGTTTTAGCTTCGAACCGGGAATATCCACACGCGAGTGCTTTGCACTTATCGCATTTCGTATTCGCGTCAGCATATCGGCTACTGGATCTGTCATTCTTCTTCTACTCCGTTAAACAATTTCGGATTCCGCATTGGCGCGATCCGCAAAAAATTTACCAACTTGATTTAACAACGCCCGGAATCTGTCCTTCCAGGGCCAACTCGCGTAATGCAATACGCGAAATCCCGAATTTTCTAAGGTACCCGCGTGGGCGTCCGGTCTGCGAACAACGATTTACGACACGAATAGGGCTTGCATTTCTCGGCAGCTTTTGAAGCTTAACCTGCGCCGAATCGATTTCCTCAGGGGTCGATTCAGGATTGTTAATGATCTTTTTAAGCAATTTGCGCTTCCCGGCAAATCTCGCAACCATTTTCTTACGCTTCTCGTTTTTTACAACTTTACTAAGTTTAGCCATAACTTTTTATTGGTTTCCTTGACCTTGTTGCCTAAAAGGCATTCCAAGAGATTTAAGCAGTGCTCGTCCTTGTTCGTCATTTATTGCCGTAGTGACAATCGAAATATTCATGCCGCGTGTCTTATCTACCTTGTTAAAATCGATCTCCGGAAAAATCAATTGATCTTTAATACCAAGAGTATAATTTCCGCGCCCGTCAAATGCCTTCGCAGAAATACCGCGAAAATCACGAACACGAGGCAGAGCAACCGAAATCAGCCGGTCCAAAAACTCATACATACGTTCGCCGCGAAGTGTCACCATCGAACCAATCCGCATTCCTTCGCGAAGCTTAAATGACGCGATCGATTTTTTCGCTTTCGTAACGACAGGCTGCTGCCCGGTAATCACCTTTAGCTCATCGACGGCCGTGTCCATAACTTTGGAGTTTGAGATCGCCTCTCCGACACCCATATTGACAACGATTTTCTGCAAACGCGGAATCGCCATCCGGTTCTTGATATCAAACTCCTTCGCAATCGCCGGAGCTACTTCTTTGTCGTATTTTTCTTTTAGCCTTGCCATTTTCGTCTGAGTTTCTCCTAATATACGTTTGGGTATCAGCGTTTAATTTCTGAACGATCTGTTTCCAAACTTCAAAACTCTATTCTTCTTTCTTGTCTTCCGGTTTCTTTGTTTCTTTTTTACCGGCCTTCTTTTCAACCTTTTTCGCAGGTTTTTTCTTGGCCGGTTTCTTCTCTTCAGTTTCCGCCGGTTCCACGTTTTCTTCAACCACTTCTTCCGCTTCTTTTTTGGGTTTTACGAAAATACCCGGATCCGGGATAACAGTTCCGCTTTTCTTAGCGATGCGAACTTTCTTTCCTTCCCTGATCTCGTAACCGATGCGCGTGGCTTCGCCGGTTTTAGGGTCCATTATCGCGACGTTCGAAGCATCCACCCAAGCTTCACGCTTGATTATTCCGCCCTCTACGTTTAGCTGCGGATTCGCCTTTTGGTGCTTTTTGACGATCATCGCACCTTCGACCTTAACCTTTCGCTTAATTGGATCGACTGCAATTACCTTTCCGGTTGTGGCGTTTCGTTTTCCGTTTGAATCGTAACGGTTAAATTCCTTACCGGCGACAAAAACTACTTGATCTCCGCGTTTGATCTTGGACCGAATTGTTCCTCGTTTGGTTTCTTTCCTCATCTCTCTTAAATAACCTCCGGCGCAAGCGAAACGATTTTCATAAAATTCCTTTCGCGTAGTTCACGGGCAACCGGTCCAAAAACACGCGTTCCAATTGGTGAACCGTCATCTTTGATCAAAACGGCCGCATTTTCATCAAACCTTATGTATGTTCCGTCCTTGCGTCGAACTTCTTTTCGCGTTCTTACGATAACCGCGTTGTGCACAGTTCCTTTTTTCACCGTTCCATCCGGTGTCGCCTCCTTGACGGTTACTTTGATCTTGTCGCCGATCGATGCAACTCTGCTCGTTGAACCGCCGATGGGCATGATCATTTTTACTTTTTTTGCCCCTGAATTGTCCGCGACCATAAGCGCGGTCTGCATCTGGATCATAACTTTACTCCATTCGAGTCCTGAGTTTCGGACTACTTCTCAGCTTTCTGAATAATCTCCACCACTCTCCAGCGTTTTTTCGCCGAAAGCGGCCGGGTTTCAACAATACGCACTCTGTCGCCCTCGCTCGCACCCAGTTCGTCATGAGCCATAAATTTCTTACGTCTCTTCATATACTTATGATAAAGAGGATGTTTAACCATGCGCTCAACACGCACAACCACAGTCTTCATCATCTTATCCGACCAGACAACGCCAACCTTTTCAGCACGTTTTCGCGTTTTCGTTTCGCTCGTGCCGTCATCCGCTGCAACTTCTTTTTTAGATTTTGCAGGAGCCGCTTTTGCCTTTGAGGTCGTCTTTTTCGACTTCTCTTCCTTTTTATTCGAAGATGCAGCCTTTGTTGCTTCTTTCGGTTTTTCTTCTTTCACAGCTTCCGCAGTTTCTACCGCATCCACCTGTTTCTCTTCAACCGTTTCGTCTTTCTTCTTAGTAGCCATTTTTTATTATTCCAGCTTATTTCGCCTGCGCTTGGTTAGCTTCAGATTTCGCGGCATCGATCTCACGCTGCCTGATAATTGTATAAACCCTGGCCAAAGTCTTTCGCTCACGGCGAATATCGCCGACAACTTCGCCTACACCGAGTGATTTTCGAAACTTAAGACGAAACAGAGATTCCTTCAGAGCATCTGCCTGTTCTTTGAGTTCGGCTATCTCCATTTCTTCGAGTTGGTCTAATTGCTCTTTTCGTTTCATATTAAACAATCCCCCCTTCGAGATCCGCACGGGTTACAAACTTCGTTTTGACCGGAAGTTTTTGCGCCGCAAGAGCGAACGCTTCGCGCGCCAGACTTTCCTCTACACCCTGAATTTCATAAAGAATTCTGCCCGGTCTGACTACAGCCACCCAGTGATCCGGTGCACCTTTACCTTTCCCCATACGGGTTTCAGCAGGTTTCTTTGTGATCGGCTTATCCGGAAACATACGAATCCAAATTTTACCGCCGCGCTTTACATGTCTCGTCATCGCGATACGCGCAGCTTCGATCTGCCTGTCTGTAATCCAACCCGGATCCAGCGTTTTTAGTCCGAAATCGCCGAAGTTTAACTTATCGCCCTTGTGAGCGAGCCCTCTCATCCGACCTTTCTGCTGTTTTCGGTATTTGACCTTTTTCGGCATCAACATAAGCGTTTTACCTCAATATCTTGAAAAACTATCTGTCTCGATTAAAATTTCCGTCGTTGCGCCGTGGTCTCCTTCCGCGTCGCCCGCCGTCCCTTACTTTCGGCTCATTGATCGGATCCGTGGTTGTGCCCCGTGCCATATTTGCATTCGGATCGAGAATTTCTCCCCGATAGATCCACACCTTTACGCCGATTTTTCCCATCGTGGTCATCGCTTCGGCAAAACCGTAATCGATATCTGCGCGAAGTGTGTGCAAAGGAAGCTGTCCTTCAAGCGCCCATTCCGACCGCGCGATCTCAGCCCCGTTTAGTCGACCCGCAACTCTCACTTTAATTCCGTGTGCTCCAAAACGCATGGTTTCTTCCATCGTCTTTTTCATTGCCCGGCGAAAAGCAAAACGCTTTTCAAGTTGATAAGCGATCTTTTCAGCCTGAAGCTGTCCGTTTAGCTCGGGTTTGCGTATCTCCTGAATCGAAACGATAACCTCACGTCCGGTTTTCTTGGAAAGATCAGTTTTCAATTTCTCGATCTCACTACCCTTTCGACCGATTATTATTCCCGGTCGCGAGGTGTAAATGATAATTTTAAGGCGATTTGCCGCTCGTTCAACATCGATGTGCGAAACTCCCGCGCCGGCGAAACGCCTCTTCAAATCACGCTTCAACTTTAGATCTTCAGCAAGGAATTCCGCAAATTCATGTTTTGCATACCAATGCGAATGCCAATCCTTGTTGTATCCGACTCTAAATCCATATGGATGTACTTTTTGTCCCATAAAAATTACCGCTCAGTTTAACTACTGTCTTTCAAGTTCCTCGTTTTCCATGACCTGCGCATCAGCAGCTTTCTTAGTACCCGTTTTTTCCTCGTCAGTTCTCGCAGCAAGAGGTTTTGCACCCGCCTTTTGAGCTTCCTCCTC
>JBGTGX010000133.1:0-51002 GCA_041746475.1 Pyrinomonadaceae bacterium
CAATGGTTATTCACTCGCCCGAAAACTTTTTTTTGAAGTCGGCGGTTATGGCATGGACGACAAAATGCGCCAACTTGGTGATGAAACAGTAGGAGAGATATTGCTGAAAGCTCACAGGAGTTATCTTCCGGTGCTTGAGGGATTGCTCGATAAGGGTGTGATCAAAGGTCTCGCCCACATTACCGGCGGAGGATTACTTGAAAACATACCCCGAATTCTGCCCGAAAACACCGCGGTAGAGATCGAACGCGGTACGTGGAACGAACTTACTGTTTTTGGTGTGATGCAGAAACTCGGAA
The DNA here is from genome assembly GCA_041746475.1 of Pyrinomonadaceae bacterium. Classification (GTDB taxonomy): domain Bacteria; phylum Acidobacteriota; class Blastocatellia; order Pyrinomonadales; family Pyrinomonadaceae; genus Aridibacter. Next base: position 300 of record JBGTGX010000133.1, read on the forward strand.
GCGTCGAGACTCACGAAATGTTTCGCACTTTCAATATGGGAATCGGAATGGTGATCGTTTGTTCGGAAGGTGATAAAGAAGAGATCATGTCTCACGTAAAGAGTTTGGATGAAGAGAGTTTTGAGATTGGGAAGGTCATTCAAGGTAATCAGGATGTTTCTATCGGCTAGAAAGGATTTGCCACAGAGATCACCGACAACATCGAGATAGCAAGAACAATATTTGGTCCAAATCTTTTGTTTCTTACGAAACGATGAAAGTTTTCTTACTCATGAAATTATTTGCACGGCGATTGAGGTTCACCATTATACTAACGCTGAAGCGTGCGTTACTAATAAATTATGGTGAAAAGAGGCTTATTGATGGTGTTAAAAGAATATCTCTGTGAACTCTGTGTTCTCGGTGGCTAGATAAAATGAAAATTGGAATTCTAATCTCAGGGCGCGGCTCGAATATGGTGGCGATCACTGAAGCAGTTCAGAGAGGTGTGATTCCCGAGTCTGAGGTCGCGGTTGTGATCAGCGATAAACCGAAGGCACCGGGACTCGAAAAAGCGAGCTTGTTCGGGGTGGAAGCTGTCGCGATTACTAGAAAAGGGCGAAACCGCGAAGATCACGATGAGGAGATAATTTCTGTTCTTCAAGCCAATGGCGTAGAGCTCGTCTGTCTTGCTGGTTATATGCGGCTTCTTTCGTCACGTTTTGTTGAAGTATATCGAAACCGGATATTAAATATTCATCCAAGTTTGTTACCGAGTTTTAAGGGATTGGATGCGCACGAGCAAGCGATCGAATACGGGGTAAAGATCTCGGGCTGTACTGTTCATTTTGTCGATGAACACCTTGATCACGGGGCGATTATTTTGCAAAAGGCAGTCGAGGTAAAAGACGACGATACAGCTGAAACACTTTCGAAACGAATCATCAAATACGAACATGAAGCTTACGTTGAAGCCTTACGAAGAATCGCAGCGGGCGAAATTGAGATTAGTGGGCGAAAGGTCTCAAAATTAGATTACTAAAATTATTTCCCACACGGAAATGTTCCCTTGTGAATCGGTATTTGTTTTTCGTCAACTTCAAAAGTCGCAAGGAAATTATCGCGAAAGTTGTCGCGATACGAACTCACAAGGATCTTCCCGGAAGATTTCGATCCGGAAACGGGTATTGTCAGGTAAACTTCTCGCTTTGAACCCTCGATCGTAATTTGCGGAAGTACGAAAAAACCATGGGAAATATCGCTGCCAAGAATTTCCACTACAGCATCATTTTTCTGAGCGAGCTCCATAGCACACGAAAATTCCTCGTTGCTCGTTGCTGCATAATACAATCCGCTGATGATGAAACCGACGATGCTCAAGATCGCCGCGATTATCAAAATCAGCCCGCATCCAATTCCAATAAATATCTTTTTGTTAGACATTCTTCGAATAGTAGCAGGTTTTTATTAAATGAAGAGGAAATATTTTAAGAGGTTTGCCTGACCATTTGCTGTGATAAAAAGCGGCGGGCCCGCGCTTTGACATCGGCCTGAAATATACATAGAATCTAGAGTTTCACTTTTGAGTGAGAGGATGGACAAGTATGCCAAAAAGAACCTATCAACCAAACAATCGCCGGAGAGCGAAGAAGCACGGATTCAGAGCGAGAATGAGAACCGTCGGCGGACGAAACGTAATCAAACGCCGACGGGCGAAGGGTCGCAAAAGGCTGACACCGTTTCATTACAACGATTAAATTTCCGTTTGCCGAGGGAAAATCGACTTCGTAAACGAGGCGATTTTCAAAAGGTTTATGCAAAAGGCAAACGCATCAAAGGGCGTTTTATGACTGCGTTTTTTATGCCGTCAGAGACGTCTTTTCAGCGTATTGGGATTACTGCTTCAAAAAAAGCGATTGGAAATGCTGTCAAACGAAACCGGGCTAAACGCCTCTTGCGTGAAGCTTTTCGTTTAAGCAAACCGGATCTGAATAAGCTCGTAACAAAATATGATTGGGTTTTAAATGCTCGCGGCACCTTGCTCGACACTAAGCTCGAAAGCGCTTTGGATGAATTCAAGCAGATCGTTGAAAAGGTGAAAGAAGAGGAATTGAAACTAAACAAAGGCGATTAAGCACACGTAGAAATCATAATGAAGTTTTTATTTATAGATTTATTAAAACTCTACAAAAAGCTTATTTCGCCTTTTTTGCCGCCTTCGTGCCGTTTTACCCCGACATGTTCGGAATATGCAATGGAGGCACTTGAAAAACACGGAATATTTCGCGGAAGTTGGATGAGCGTAAAAAGAATTTGCCGCTGTCAGCCTTTTTGCGAGGGCGGACACGATCCGATTAGCTAGGCAGAATTTTCTGCAAAAAAATAATGGAAGATCCAAATAATCAACAGACACAAAGCAAGTTTTTTTTAGCCATCGTACTTTCGATGCTTGTTTTAGCAGGCTATAGCTATTTTTTCACTCCTGAAAAACCGGCAAACGAAACTGCAAACGTCGCCCAGGCCAACACCGCAAATTCAAATGTGAATCAGAATCCGGTTCCGATAACGCAAGTTACTCCCGAGGCTCAGGAAGCCAAACCGGTTGCAGCTGAAGACGAAACTCCAAATAGATCAATTACTATCAAAACGCCCCTCTTCGAAGCGAAGCTTGATTCAAAGGGTGCTGTCGCTACGAGTTGGATATTACTATTAAACGATTCACAAAATGCGGATGATCGGAAGCGGCAGTTTGCACACGGATCAACCAGTTCGGATAAAAAGCCACTCCAATTGGTTTCTCCTGAAGGTTTAGCCCGTTCTCCGCGACAGCTTCCATTTAAGCTTTTCACCGGAGATCAGACTCTGGACAATTCCGTAAACGAAAGAAATTACCAGATTTCCGTTAGCGATGAGCAGATCGAGCTAAAAGGAGCTGAATCCAAGCAGATCGATTTTACGTTAAAGACCGGCGATGGTGCGGAGATAACGAAGAGTTTTGTATTTAGAGCCGACAGCTATATTACGGATCTTTCCGTTAAACTGACGAAAGACAGCAAACCCGTGCCAACCGCAAGATTGATGATCGGGCCGAGCATTGGTGACCATGGGATCGAACGCTACAACTTCTACAGTGTGGAGCCCGAGGGAGTTGCGAATATCAACGGAGCTATCGAAAGGGAATACGCAGCTTCGATCATTGAAAGTGGAAAAGAAACTGGAAAAGTTACGATCGATGGTGAAATGGATTGGGCCGGAATTGGCGATACTTATTTTGCGATGGCCGCAATTCCCTCACAGAAAACCAGCGGACTTGAATTTACTTCTGAAAAATTTGAGGTCAAAACGGCACCGCATTACGACGGAATAATTGCTTGGATTACGCGAAGTCAGACCTCGAAATCAACAAAACATTTGATGACGGCTTACGTTCCGATTCCGACGGATGGTTCGCCTTCGAGAATATACACGGGAACAAAGGATTATTTTGTTTTAACGGATTACAACAAGCGTTTATCCGAAATAGTCGGACGACCCATCGACATTGAAGATTTTATTAACTACGGGTGGTTTAGATTCCTGACCAAGCCGCTATCGGTTCCGATCCTTTATTGTTTACAGTTTTTCTATAGTTTTACACATAACTACGGAATTTCGATAATTCTGTTCACGCTGCTGTTTTATTCGCTTCTCTTTCCGCTGCGCTGGTATTCTTCGAAATCTTTTAAGAAGGCTCAGAAAAATGCGCCGAAGATGAAAGAACTTCAGGACAAGATGAAAGCGATGCAGAAAAAGGGCGTTCCGGCGGACGATCCTGCAATGCGGAAGCTCCAAATGGATCAGCTGAGGATGACCAAAGACGCGGTGCCTATAGGCGGCTGTTTGCCGATGCTCTTGCAGTTTCCGCTTATCATTGCGCTGTATATAACGGTTTCGATTTACTTAGGCTTTAGACAAGAAGCTTTTCTGTGGCTTCCTGATCTTTCGGGCGGAGATCCGTGGCATATTTTAGAATTTGCCTTTGCCATCTCGATGGTCTTGAGTTTTAAGTTTTCGCCGACGGCGCCTGCTGTAACACCCGAGCAGCAAATGCAGCAGAAAATGATGACCTATATTATGCCGATAATGATGCTTTGGATCATGTGGGGCGCACCCTCGGGTCTTCTGCTTTATTGGTTTACGGGCAACATCATTATGTTTGGTCAGCAGATGTTGATCAACTGGCTGAATAAGGATGACACGGCGGCAGTACTTGCTCCTGCGAAATAATATTATGAATGAAGTTTGCGAAAACGCACAAGAATTTCTAACCCAGGTGGTCAAAGACTTCGGTTTTGAACTCGACGTTTCATCCGAATGGAACGATAACGAAGGCTGTATTGTAAATTTTGAAGGTGAAGACGTCGGGCTCGTTTTGAGTGACAACGGCGAATTACTCGATGCATTCGAGACGTTGCTTTTCCAACTCTTCGGGCGCGAGCTGGATCGCGAACACAGATTCATCTGTGACGCCGAAGGATTTCGGAAAACAAGAAAAGCAGAGCTCACAGCGATGGCAAAGTTTGCCGCACAAAATGTCCGTGAAAAAGGAATTCCTTTTACATTTGGCGACTTGAATTCAACCGAGAGACGAGCGATTCACCTCGCCCTTCACGATCAGGAAGATTTGCTTACAGAATCCGTGGGCGACGGAAGAGACAGGCGTTTACAAGTTCGCATAAGGTAAGGATCATTAAGAACAGGGATAGATTGGTTTAGCAGGATAAATTGCTCTATCCTGTAACACCTTTTCATCCCTGTTAATTTTTTGCACAAAAATGGACACAATTGTCGCATTGGCAACCGCGCTTGGACGAAGTGGGATCGGTGTGATCCGGCTCAGCGGTAAGCGTTCGCTCAAAATTGCGAGGTCATTGGTTAGTAACAATAATTTTACTCCGAAGCCCGGAAAAGTATCCCTTAAAAAGTTATACGATCCCGAAACCGCCGAAATTATCGACGAGGCATTGATAACCTATTTTAAGGCTCCACAATCTTTTACCGGCGAAGATGTAACTGAGATCAGTTGTCACGGATCGCCTGTCTTGCTTCGCCGTGTACTCGATATTTGCTTAAAACTCGATGCTCGTCTTGCAGATCCGGGGGAGTTTACTCTTAGGGCGCTTGCCAATGGACAGATCGATCTATCGCAAGCCGAAGCGATCCGTGACCTGATCGACGCAAACAGTGTCGCGATGACAAGACAGGCAATTCGACAGCTCCGCGGCGAGTTTTCTCATCAACTCCAACCGTTAAAAGATGATCTTCTGACCGTGATCGTCGTGCTCGAATCGGCCCTGGAGTTTGTTGAAGATGATCTGCCCGATATCCAGATAGAAGGAATCAAAGAAAGCCTTGCAAAGATCGGCGCGGATCTGGAAAAGCTTACACAGACTTTTAAGGCAGGCAAACTTCTACGCGAAGGTTTAAGGGTCGCGCTCGTAGGACGCCCGAATGTCGGCAAATCAAGCCTGTTTAATGCTTTACTTGGCCAGGATCACGCGATCGTTACGGAAATTCCGGGCACTACGCGAGACCAGCTCCGCGAAGGTTTTACAATTAATAACATCCCGATTTCGCTGATAGATACCGCCGGACTTCGGGAAACTTTAGATATCGTTGAAAGCATAGGCGTCGAGCGTTCGAAACGCACGATGGCCGATGCCGATCTGGTTATTGTTTTGATCGATGGTTCCGAAGAATTGAGCGCTGAAGATAACGAAATTCTTTCAAATGTGCGTGACCTAAAACATCTTATTGTTGTAAATAAAATTGATTTAGATCAAAAAGATATAACCTTAAGCTCCGATACATTGCACATTTCAGCAAAAACTGGCGATGGATTAGATGCATTGCAGCAGTCAATAATTGAACCGTTCTCGCCACAAGACATCGATGCAGCCGGATTTATAGTTTCAGACGCGAGACATCAGGATCTTTTGTTGAGAGCAAAAGCAGAAATTGAAACTTCAATCGGCCAGCTCGACGAAAAACTTAGCGAAGAGATCGTGCTGATCGGTCTGCACAACGCCATCCGCTACCTTGGCGAGATCACCGGCGAAACTACCACCGAAGATATGTTAACCCAAATATTTTCTACATTTTGTATCGGAAAGTGACCGCTTACTTTTTTACACCAAATATTTCTTGAAAGCTGAAATCGTTCGTTCCCAGGCTAATTTGGCTGCTTTTTCATCGTAACGGGGAGTGGAATTATTATGAAAACCATGATTTGTGCCTTCGTAAGTGTGCATTTCAAATTTCACTTCATTCTCGTTTAGGGCACGTCGGTATTCATCCCGCATTGAATTGACACGCTGATCGTTCTCGGCATAGTGGATCAAAAGGAAAGCTTTGATTTTTTTTACATCTTCCGTTTTTGCGGCACTTCCGTAAAAAGGCACTGCCGCCTTGAGATCCGACCCCATTTCAACGGCTAAATGATTGGAGACACCTCCGCCGAAACAAAATCCCGTTACACCCAGTTTGCCGTTTGAGAGCGAATGGTTTTTTAAAAATTTGGCTCCATTTTCCATATCCACAAGAATTTTGTCGCGGTCTAATTTCCCCTGCATCTCCCTTCCATCGTCGTCATTTCCGGGATAGCCGCCAAGCGGACTCAAGGCATCAGGAGCTAATGCCAAGAAACCTTCGGTAGCAAGCCTGCGGGCAACATCTTCAATGTAGGGATTCAGACCGCGATTCTCATGAACTACAAGTACCGATGGAAAAGGACCTTCCCCTTTTGGCTGCACCAAATAGCCGCGCATCTTGCCTGAGTTTCCACCCGGGGAATCATACTCGACATACTGAGGCTTGATGCGTTCGTCTGTAAAGGAGATCGTTTGAGCACGCGCATAATTTGGCAACAGAGCATTGGCCATCATTAGACCGGAAACACCACCCACGAGGGATAAAGCACCGGCTTTATTCAAAAAATCCCGACGGCTCATATTGCTGTGGCAGTATTCGTCATATAGTTCGTAAACTTTTGCGTCAATATTATCTTTTTTCATAATGTGGTCTCCTTAAATTTCACAGCTATACTAAATGTATCTAAAATATAACTTTACGAAAAGTTTTCATAACTGCAAGAATGTTTATAAATCAATCGAATTATCATGCCAAAGGTAAATTTGAGGCAACAAACCTAAAAAAATTGGCGCTCGTTGCATAAAGGATTTTTTAGAAAAACTCTCTAAAAGTTGAATTCAACTTCCAATTCGACACGCCGGTTTCCACCGTTTGAATTTCCGCTTCCTCCGCGGCCAAATCCACCGGCGGTTGAAAGAGATTGACCGAAAAACGGCGACCTCAAATTTCCGACGGGAGTATTTAGGTTTGTGCGATTCAAAATATTACGGACGGAAACGGTGAATTCGACGGTAAAGATCAGGCTTTCTTTATTGCCGCCATTGTTATCGTTACCTCCGCCGCCGCTATTACCAAACGGGCTTCCGCCGCGTCCGCCGCGTCTTCTTCTTCCACCGCCTCCTGGTTCTCCGCCCCCGCTTCTTGATCCGAACTCGAATTCTTTACTTGTTCTGAGATTGACTATTAAAAATTCTGGTGATGTGCCGTAGTTTCTCGGAATCGTTTGATTTAAGTCTGAAACTCCCGAACCGTCGCAGAAAGAATTTGTTAAACCGAGTTCGCCGCAGCGGTCAAAAATAATTGAGCAAAGGTCGGACGCTCCGTAAAAAGCGTGTCGCCATTGGAATCTATGCCGTTTGTTATGTTGAACGGTGAACCGGAACGGAAAACTATAAATGGCCTGATGCGGAATCCGTAAGGTGCGTCATAGCTTCCGCCGATGACGAAACGATGGGTCGCATCTAGTGTCGAACGCCCGTATTCGGCGCTCAGATCGAATTGATCGATCGGAAATGTTCCTGCTCCGTCGGTGTCGCTTTTTGCATCGTTTAAGGAATAGTTTCCAAAAATCGAATATTTGCTAAAGCGTGTCCGCAAATTAAGGATCAACTGATTTTGGCTAAACTTTCCTGTCGATTCATATTGGAAAATATTGCCTTGACCGGGCGTCGGTCGCACGCCACCCGTCGGTACGTTGATATTGCGTGAACGAACCCGTCGATTTCAGGAATCATCACATCGAGAATTATTGCGTCAAGTTCATTTTCGCGGGCTTTAATTAAGCCTTCCTTTCCCCGATGTGCTGTTTCTACTTCAAAGCCAAATGGTGAAAGATAATCCATGACAAGGCGACACAGTTTCTCATCGTCATCAATCATTAGAATTTTCTTGTCTTTGATTTGATCCATTAATTACCAGAATTTGTTGTTTCTAACGTTGATCCCTTGATTTATTAACATCTAGTCTAACCACAAAAGTCACCGTTTCAAGCAACTTTACATTTCCTTAACAAAATTCTTTTTCCCTTCATAAACGCTTAACAATAGAAAAAGTTATAGAGAAATCTTTATACCGGTTAGTTTTGGCAATAATGCTTGGTTCGTTGGCGAGATCATTATGAAAACATGAATGGGGTATCGGTTTGCGAATATTGAGCGTTGATAAGTGCATTCAAGAAATCCGCATTGGACGCAATCTTCGCTTTCAAAAAAGCATCGTTCGAATTACTCTGTTGTTTGCATCAGAGCAACAAATATTAAGACAATGGATTAGATTATGAAAGCTGACGAAACATCAAATAAGGATCGACCGCGTAAATTTGCACGGTTTCAATTTACATTTCCACTTGTGCTCCTTGCTTTTCTTATTTGCGCTTTCGGGATATTCGGGCAGGTTTCCGACAAAAACGCAAATAATACTAGGAAGGAAAGACCGAAAATTGGGCTTGTTCTAAGTGGCGGCGGTGCAAGGGGGTTTGCTCATATTGGGGTGCTCAAGGCTTTGGAAGAAAACCGCATTCCGGTGGATTATATTGCCGGGGCGAGCATGGGGGCCTTGGTTGGCTCGCTTTATTCGACCGGGAAGAGCCCTGCGGAGATGGAACAGATTGTAGGGGCGCTTGATTGGAAAAAGCTTTTGAGCTCGAGCCCTTCATATGAAGAGTTGGATTACCGTAGAAAGCAGGATCAGCGCAATTTGCCCGGAAGTCTTACGTTGAAAGGGCGAAACATAAAATCTCTAAGACTTCCGACAAGTTTAAACCCGGGTCACGAAATTGGCTTGGCTATTGACCGCATTTTTCTGCCATACAGCAATATCAACAATTTTGATGCGCTCCCGATTCCTTTTCGCACCGTAGGAACGGATATGTTGAACGCCGAAACCGTCGTGTTGAAAAGCGGCTCACTCCAGCAAAGTTTGCGAGCAACGATGGCGATTCCGGCGGTATTCGCCCCAGTTGAGATCGACGGAAAAATTTTAGCAGACGGTGGAATCCTAAATAATATCCCGACCGATGTTGTCAAAGATATGGGCGCTGATATTGTGCTTGTTATAAATATCGAGACGCAGATCGGCGACCGTTCGTCGCTCGACAATTTGATCGGGGTTTTAGGTCAGACATTTATTGTTGCCACTGTCGAGAATTCCCGAAGAAGTTTACGGCAGGCTGATTTTATTATCGCACCTGACTTAAAAGATTATTCTTCATCGAGTTTTAACGAAGCTGAGGCAATCATAGAGCTTGGGTATCAGGGGGCTAAGGAGAAAATTGGTTTGCTTAAGAGTCTTTCCTTGGATGAGACCCAATGGCAGGCGCACCTCGCGAATCGGCGCGCGCGGCAAATTCCGCAAGTAAATCCCGACCCGCCAATTGAATTTATCGCAGTTGAGGGTTCGGAATCATCAAAAACCAGACAGATCGTGCGCGATAAATTGAGCGAGGAATATTTGGATAAACCCATTGAAAGCGCCGAAATTGAAGCGGATCTGACGGAGCTTACGGGAACACGAAGATTTGACAGTTTGGGATATGAAGCGACAAAAGAGAATGGGAAAGACGGTTTGCTCGTAAGGGTTTATGACTCAAAAGAACGAACCGACCGAACGACCAATCTCGAACTGGGTTTGGACGTAAATAATGTTGAATCCGACACGACAAATTTTAATGGGCGCGGTCGATTAACCATATTTGATGTAGGAACTTACGGTGCCGATTGGCGAACTGATTTCAGTATCGGGTCGACAACGGTGATAGCAACTGAGTATTTTCGTCCATTTGGCGAAAGCGGGTTTTTTGTTGCTCCAAAAGGATCGTATCTCAACCGGAAGGTTAGTCTGTTTCAAGATGGCGAACGCCTCGCGGAATATTCCTTTGAGACTTCAAAAATCGGGATCGACTTTGGCTATTCACTCAGCCGGGAAAGCGAAATTCGAATCGGTTATCAAATCGGAAGGCAAAGCGTTTCAAGGCGGATCGGAGTTCAGCTTTTGCCAAAGTTGAACGGTAAATTCAGCGTTGCATCTCTCGTGTATCAATATGATGGAGCGGATAATGCTCAAATCCCTACGAGGGGTGTAAGATTGGATAGTTCGCTTAACTACTTTTTCAGTGCTCCGGGAGCCGCTAAGGGTCTCCCCCAGGCGCAAACGAGCTTTAGCGCTGTTCACCCGATAAGCGAACGTTTATTGGGTTTTGGATTTGGCGGCGGCGGGACAAGCTTTGGACAAACCGCACCTACTTTTCAGCAGTTTACGCTCGGCGGCCTATTTAACATCGGCGGTTACGGAAGCGAGGAATTTCGGGGCAGCAATTACGTGCGCGGCGGATTTGGAGTTCTACGTGAGACTTATGCACTACCCTCATTTTTTGGCGGGAAGATCTATCTTGGCGCCTGGTATGAAGGCGGCAGTTCGTTTGAAAAGTTTGACTCTGTGAAATACAGGCAAAGCGCGACCGGGGGTGTTGTACTCGAAACGCCATTTGGGCCAATGTTTGTGGGCGGAAGTTTTGCGGAAGGCGGGCGCAGAAAGGTTTATTTTTCGTTAGGTCGATTCTTTTAATTCAAAATAATATGTCAGTTAGCAGATTTAGAAAATCGTGTCCGAAAATATTGATGTTTTCGGCATTCTTTGTAATGTTTTTGGTTTTTGGAGTTTTTCACCAGGCGCAAGAGGCTGAAAAATCGGCGTCGAATAAAAAGCAATCTACCGATTCTTCTCCTACGCGGACGCCTACACCGATCCCGACTCCAGTTCCGCTCTCCGATGTTACAAATCAAGCCGATGCGACAGCAAGAAGATTAGAAGAAATTCAAAAAGATCTTAAGATGAGTCCGAGTGTCTTGGTAATCGAATCTGAATTGCCGAAGCTAAACGATGAACTTGATTCGCGCGTTACTGAAACGACGGGTTTGCTTAGTGCCAGGCCTTCTTTGGAGACGCTAAGTGTCATTGAACAGGATTGGAAAGCATTTGGGAAAAGCGTTCCAACTTGGAATCGTGACTTAACGGCGCAAATTACGGCTTTGGATGCTTACGCCAAGGAATTAACAGATCTAAAGAATTTATGGGAGAAGACCCGATCCAATTTAAACCGTTCGAAGGTGGAAGCAAATGTTACGGTTCCTCCGGAAAGTAATACAACTTCGGAGGTCGCGGAAGTTAAAGAAGTTGAAACGGAAGTTCCCGCTGAAATACTACAGAAAATTACTCAAATTATCGGGTTAATTCAGGAAACACAAAAAAAGGTCGAGGCGAGCCGCGCCAAGCTCCTAACTCTACAAACCCGGGTTAGTAATCAGGAAATACGGATCAATAAAACCCTGCAGTCGATTACAGACGTTCGCGAGGAGGCTTTATCGCACTTATTTTTTCAGGATAGCCCGCAAATTTGGAATGCTCGTCGGTCAACTGATTCGATCGGCGGAATTTTTTCCGAGGCGCGCGATTCTTACACAGCCCAACTTAATACCTTGAGCGAATATGCCTCGCGGAAGGGAGGTAAGTTTGTAATACATGCGCTTATTTTCCTTTTATTTACGGGAATCTTATTTTGGGCTAGAAAACGCCTTCGGCCAATGGTAGAGGAAGAACCTGACCTAAAAGCTGCATTCTCCGTGTTCGAATTTCCGATCACCGGGGCGCTTATATTGTCGATCATGTTAAGCGGCTCGCTTTATCCACAAGCGCCTCGAATGCTTTCCGCAATGCTCGGGGCTGGCGCTCTGATTCCGGGTATCATTTATCTACGGCGCATTTTAGAAAAACCTTTATTTCCTATTTTAAATGCACTAATGGTTTTTTATTTTGTTGACCTTATAAGACAAATAACTGCCACTTTGCCGCTTCTTTCGCGAATTTTGTTTACTACCGAGTTGCTCGGCGCAATCATCTTTCTGATTTGGTTTCTGCAGTCAAAAAGTCTTCAGGACAAGATTGAGGTCAAACATCAGTGGATATTTACTTCGATTCGAAAATCGTTACCGTTTTTCATCGGTTTATTTTCGATCGCCTTGATCGCAAATATTTTAGGATATGTCAGCCTTTCAAATGTTATCGGTAATAGTGTTTTGGGAAGCTCATATATCGCTATCATCCTCTATGCGGTCGTACAGATAATAAAGAGTCTGATCATATTTGCATTCCGGGTTCGGCCGCTTTCCGCTCTAGGAATGGTGAAAACCAGCCGCGAAGTGTTGGAAAGAAAGATATTTAGTGGTCTTAAGTGGTTAGGAATAATAGGTTGGGGGCTTCTGACGCTGAATCTATTTTCTATTCAGGACGCGGTTTTCGAGTATTTTAACGACGGACTGACTGCGAAATTGGAAATAGGGTCGATCGCAATTTCGTTTGGCGATGTGCTTATATTCTGCATTATTGTTTGGCTGGCGTTTGCCGTTTCGCGCTTTATTCGCTTTATTTTGGAAGAAGATATCTACACTCGTGTAGATTTAGCGGGCGGTGTTCCTTATGCAATCTCTACCATGTTGCATTACGTTATCCTTGTGATCGGGTTCATTCTGGCAATTGCCGCTTTAGGACTCGATTTAACGAAGTTTACAATTCTCGCGGGTGCATTCGGTGTCGGGCTTGGATTTGGGTTGCAAAATATCGTAAATAATTTCGTTTCCGGATTGATACTCCTATTTGAGCGCCCGGTCAAAGTAAATGACGTCGTTCAGATTGGTACGCATCAGGGTGATCTTAAGCGTATCGGACTTCGGGCGAGCATTCTTCGGGCATTAGATGGCTCTGAAGTGATTGTGCCAAACAGTCAATTGATTTCCGAAGAGGTGACAAACTGGACATTTTCCGATCAGCAAAGGAGATTAGAAATAAATGTCGGAGTCGCATACGGAAGCGATCCGCGCGAAGTTATGGAATTGCTGACAAATGTCGCACTTGATAACGACGATGTTATGCATGAACCGTCGTCACGTACAATATTTGTCGGTTTCGGCGACAATGCTCTGGATTTCCAACTTCGGGCGTGGACCGATTCAGATCAATGGGTTGTGGTAAGAAGCGATCTAACGCTTGCTGTACACGACGCCTTGCAGGAAGCCGGGATAGAAATTCCATTTCCGCAGAGAGATATCCATCTTAGTCTTAGGAAAGGAAAATCCCTCGACAATCTGTGGAATGATGATAAGTGATACACGATGCTCTCCAGAAGAACTTCTTTCTAATGGATGTTTTCGATAATTGAACGAAATCTTTGACATTCGTCCTACAAAGGTCGATAGTAATTCTCATAAATCTAAGGTAAATGGAGGAAGTGCCCCAAAATGTTGCCAACCGAAAAAAGCGGTTTAGAATTTGAGTTTTCAATGGAAAAGGAAGCCACTCCGATACCTGAAGATCCTCCATTTAAGATACTTCTGGTTGGGGATTATAGTGGACGCGAAAATCTCGCGAAATCAACGAAAGCTGCCTTGCCGATAGCGAAGCCAATTGAGATCGACCGCGACACGTTCGAAGATGTATTGAAACGTCTTAACGTGAGTCTTCGCTTAGACTTACAGGAACCAGCCAACGAAAAGCTTGTGCTGAATTTTCGTGAGTTTGACGATTTTGATCCGGATAATCTTTTCAAAAAAGTTTCGCTGTTTTCTGATTTACGCAGCCTTAGAAAACGTCTCCTAAATCCCGAAACATATGACGATGCTCGAAACGAAATAGAGTCGTGGCTCGATTCGGAGCGCGCGGATGATGATCTGCCTGATACTGCCAACAATGAGCCGGATGATGACGGGGAAGAGCTTGAGGGCACGGGCAATTTATTGGACGATATTTTAGGTCAAACTAAAACGGATGCAACCGTATATAAACAGCAGACTAATTCTCTTCTTGGTGATTTTATTCGGGAGGTTGTCGCTACCCATTTAGTTGAAACCGACGAGGCTGAGCAGGCAAAATTACTTGCGATCGTCGATTCTTCAACCGGTGATCTAATGCGCACGATTCTTCATCACCCGCAATTTAAGGCTCTAGAGGCAGCATGGCGCGGTTTGTATTATTTGATTAAACGAGCTGAAACCGGCACCGACCTAAAAATATTTCTGCTTGATATAAGTAAAACCGAACTCCAAGAAGATTTGAAATCCGGCGGTGATCTGTCTGACACGCTTCTTTACAAAACAATGGTTACCGATACGGTAAAGACGCCCGGCGGTGTACCTTGGGCCGTTGTTTGCGGAAATTATGAATTTGATTTGGATGTAGAAGATAGCGCGGCGCTTATTAGACTCGCAAAGCTTGCAAATACCGCGCGCGCGCCATTTATTTCGCATATTAAACCGAAAATGTTGGGTATCGATTCGTTCGCGGACGAATCGGATGATAGCGCATGGAACTACAAGGATGAGTCGCAGGCCGGAAAACTGTGGACTTTGCTGCGGACGATACCCGAAGCGGTGTCGCTTGGCCTGGCTGTCCCGAAGTTTTTAGGTCGCTTGCCCTACGGGGCTGAGACAAATCCTTCGGAAGTTTTTGATTTTGAGGAGTTTACTGAAGATTTCGGCCACGATGAATACCTTTGGATAAATCCATCTTTTGCCTGCGCGCTTCTGCTTGCACAGAGCTTTTCCGAATACGGCTGGGAAATGGGACAAAACCTTTATCTCGAACTCGAAGGGCTTCCTGTTCATCTGTATTCAGCTAATGAAGAAATTATCACAAAACCTTGCGCGGAGGTCGTTCTCACGCACCATGCCTGCGACGTTTTGATCGAGCAAGGGCTAATGCCGCTGATATCGTATCGGGATACCGACAGGGTCAGGCTTGGCGGTTTTCATTCAGTATCGTTTCCCGCGAAGGCATTAAACGGACGTTGGGGCTAAGGCTTTCGTCAATATTCACTTGGTAAATCACCAATCTTTACAATAAAATAATAGATTCGGTTTGAGATAGGTTGATTTATGTTTTTTGATGAACAATTTGATGTGATTGTAATCGGCGCTGGCCACGCGGGATGTGAGGCAGCTTCGGCGTCTGCGCGGCTTGGCGTAGAGACGGCACTCATTACCATCAATTTAGATCTTATCGGACAGATGTCGTGCAATCCGGCGATAGGCGGGATCGCGAAGGGACATGTTGTTCGGGAAATTGACGCACTAGGCGGAATTATGGGGCGCGTCATCGATCGGACCGGGATCCAATTCCGCCTGTTAAATCGCTCGCGCGGCCCGGCCGTTCAATCTCCAAGGGCGCAGGCGGATCGGGCGCTGTATCGAACAGAAATGCGCCGTGTGCTTGAAGCAACTCCAAATCTACATCTTCGTCAAGGTGTCGTTGTCGACCTAATTATTGAAAAGAATAAGGTTATCGGCGCAGAACTGGAAGACACGCGACGGTTTGGCGCTGATTCCGTAATTGTAGCGACCGGAACTTTTCTTAACGGAAAAATTCACACGGGTAATAAAAATTACTCTGCAGGTCGGGCAGGCGAACCTGCGTCAATTGAATTGGCAGAAGCGATAAAAAGACTCGGGTTTCCCGTTGGACGCCTCAAAACTGGTACGCCGCCACGGCTTGATGGAAGGACGATAGATTGGGACGCTTTTGAAGAACAGCCCGCAGACGAGAAACCCGTAGCGTTTTCGTTTGCTACCGAAAAAATAGAGCAGGAACAGATCAGTTGCCATGTCGGTTACACAAATAGCGCGCTTCACGAGAAAATCCGGGGCAATTTGAACAAGTCTCCTCTTTATTCGGGTGCGATAAAGGGCATTGGTCCGCGTTATTGCCCGTCGATCGAAGATAAGGTTGTGAAATTTGCGGGCAAAGATCGTCACCAGCTTTTTCTGGAGCCCGAAGGTCACAATACGAATGAAGTCTATCTAAACGGTTTCTCTACTTCGCTGCCCGCGGACCTTCAGCAGGGTCTACTTAGAATGATCGACGGCTTTGAACAGGTAAACATTATTCGACCCGGCTACGCCATCGAATATGATTTTGTCGATCCAAGAGAACTAAAGCCGACTATGGAAACCTCGAGAATCAAGGGTTTATTCTTTGCCGGGCAGATAAACGGAACCACAGGCTATGAAGAGGCTGCGTGTCAGGGATTGATGGCGGGTATCAACGCGGCGTTTCACGTGAAACATCGTGATCCGATAATTCTGATGCGGGATGAGGCATATATCGGCGTATTGGTTGATGACCTTATTAGGCACGGTGTCGATGAACCCTATCGGCTTTTTACATCGCGAGCGGAAGCGCGTTTACTGCTCCGCCACGATAATGCTGATCAGCGGCTATCGCCAAAAGGTAACGAAATTGGTCTAGTGGCTGACGGTGATTGGGAAAAATTCAACAAGAAGCGCGACAATATTGCGAAGTTGAGAAATACGCTCGATAATCTACGTTTTAAAAGATCTGATGTGGAATACGCAACGGTCGCCCAGATTCTTGAGTGCGACCTTGGAGATTCGTTTACTCTCGCACAGCTTGCCCAGCGTCAAGGAGTTGACAAAGAGCTAATCCGGAGAATTCTCCCTGATCCAGTTAGCAACGATGTTAACGACTTTGAGCTTGACACCGCTCTGGCTGATTCGCTCTACAGCGGATATATTAAAAAGCAGGATCTTGCGACAGAAAGAGTAAACCGCCACGATTCGCTTAAAGTACCCTCCAATTTTACGTTTAATGGGATTAGCGGACTATCGACCGAGATGATCGAGCGTTTAGAGCGCGCTAAACCGCAAACCTTTGGTCAAGTGCGAAAGATTTCGGGGTTGACGCCCGTAGCTATGTCAACGGTTTTGGTACATTTAACAGCCTCCCGCCATTAAAATTTCCTCGTTTACGCAACCCATAGATAAAAAAAGAATGTTTCACGTGGCACAATTCCCATTTCAGTTAGAGGATTTTCCGCCATTTATGTTAAATTAGCATCTAGATTCACACTTAAAAGAGTTTTGAACTAAATGGGGAAAATAATTGCGATCGCCAATCAAAAAGGCGGAGTCGGTAAAACTACAACCGCCGTAAATCTGGCTGCCGGATTAGCTGTTGAAGAGAAGAAGGTGCTGCTTGTTGATGGTGATCCCCAAGGAAACGCATCTTCTGGAGCGGGAATTGAGCGCATTGTGTCCCGGAAAACCCTGTACGATGCGATTGCGAGGAATGAACCGCTTGAGAATATTATTCTGCCTACCGAGCTCCCGCTTTTATCGGTTATCCCCGCCGACAAGAACCTGGCAGGTGCAGAAATCGAACTCGTAGATCAAGACCGGCGCGAATATAGACTTAAGAAAACCCTGCAGGCCGTTAAGGGCGATTTCGATTACATAATAATTGATTGTCCTCCGTCATTAGGTCTTTTGACGATCAATGGTTTAACTGCGGCGGACTCATTATTAGTACCGATTCAATGTGAATATTTCGCCCTTGAAGGTGTAACCGAACTCTTTGATACACTGGCACGTTTGAGAAGAGTTTTAAATCCGAAACTGATGATCGAAGGATTGCTGCTAACCATGTACGACGAGCGCACGAATTTATCCTCGGCCGTCGCTCAAGACCTTCGGGATTTTTACGGTTCGCAGGTTTTGGATACGGTTATCCCGAGG
Source organism: Pyrinomonadaceae bacterium (assembly GCA_041746475.1). GTDB lineage: Bacteria > Acidobacteriota > Blastocatellia > Pyrinomonadales > Pyrinomonadaceae > Aridibacter. The sequence continues at coordinate 18,263 of JBGTGX010000133.1, forward strand.
AATGTCCGTCTGGCGGAAGCTCCCAGCCACGGCCAACCGATTATCTTGTATGATATCCGTTCGAAAGGAGCTGAGAGCTACATAAATTTAGCAAAGGAGATTCTCAATAATGAGCAGAAAAGCATTAGGAAGGGGGCTTAGTGCTTTAATAGCCGACGAAGCACCGTACGAAACCTCCGAAGGTAATAATAACTTCCGGGAATTAGATATTGACCTTATCCAGCCGAATTCCGAACAGCCGCGGAAGAATTTTCCTGAAGCGGAACTCGAAGAATTAGCCCAATCAATACGTTCAAACGGTATTGTCCAACCAATCGTGGTTCGTCCTAAGGGGAAGCAATATCAGATAGTTGCGGGCGAACGCCGGTGGCGAGCAGCCCAGCGTGCGGCGTTGGACAAGATCCCCGCAGTAATCCGCGAAGTCTCTGATGAGAAGCTTCTCGAACTCGCGCTGATCGAGAATATCCAGAGACAGGACCTCAATCCGATTGAAGAAGCCCGCGCATACAAGAAGCTGATAGAAAACCTAGGTATTACTCAGGACAAGGTTGCGATCCAGGTGGGTAAAAGTCGGACATTTATCACTAACTATCTGCGTTTACTGAAGTTACCTGAACAAGTAGTGGGTCTCGTGGAAAAAAACAAGATCTCGGTTGGGCATGCTCGCGCACTTTTGGCTCTCGAAAACCAGAGATGGCAACAGGATTTCGCGAAAGATATTGTTTCTTCCTCGTGGTCGGTAAGAAAGACGGAAAGTGCCGTACGTCGATTTTTAAAACGCGGACCCAAAAGCGAAAAATCCGAAAAATCAAGCACCGGACAAGATCCGAATGTAAAGAAAGCGGAGACAAAGCTTCGACGATTATATGCAACACAAGTTAAAATCGTGGCAGCTGCTAAACACGGAAGCGGAAAGATTGAGCTCGAATACTACGGTGAAGCAGATCTGGACAGAATCTATAAGTTATTGATGAGACAGTAGTTAGAACGAATATGATAAAACGATTAACGGAGATGGTCTCTTGCGCGGGTTGAGCGGCTAAACTCGCACCGAGCGACCTTGCTCAAGTTTTGAGCAAACTTCCTAAACAAGAAAATCCAAATATCATTGTCGGTTATGAAGACGCCGACGATGCAGGTGTTTTTCGTTTAAACGACCAGATATCGCTTGTTCAAACTCTCGATTTCTTTACGCCGATCGCTGACGACCCGGAGCTTTACGGACGAATTTCTGCGGTAAATTCCTTGAATGATGTGTATGCCATGGGTGGAACGCCTATAACGGCCTTGTCCATCGTGTGTTATCCGCAAAACGGCGATTGGGATGTTTTAGGCAGAATATTACTTGGTGGTCACAAGGCCATGATAGAAGAGGGAGTTGCGGTGCTGGGTGGGCATTCGGTCGATGATCAGGAAATGAAATTTGGTTATTCAGTCACCGGAACTGTTGACAATAAAGGCGTTGTGACGAACGGAGGGGCGAAAGTCGGCGACATATTAGTTTTAACGAAACCGATTGGCACCGGCGTTATCAGCACGGCAGTAAAATTCGGAAAGGCGACGGCGAAAACCGAAAAAACCGCGTTGGAGGCGATGTGCAAATCCGCCCGGGAGGCCTCGAGAGTGATGACGGAGATCGGAGCAAACGGCTGTACTGATGTTACTGGGTTTGGTTTGTTAGGACACGCATTTGAAATGGCGAAAGCGAGCAACGTAATGTTTGAGATTCAATCAGCAAATGTACCACTCTTACCAGATGTAATAGAGCTTATTGAACAAAAAATGCTTACTCGCGGCGATAAAAATAATAGAATTTACGTTGGCAAGACGATTAATTTTGATGGAAGCATTTCTCCCGAAATGCAAAGCGCGCTTTTTGATCCGCAAACTGCCGGCGGCCTTCTCATAAGTATGGAAGAAGAGAAGGCGGAAGCGTTTTTAAGCCGTGTAAACGACGCAAAAATCATCGGACGGGTAAACGAACCCGGCAATAATTTACTCGAAATAAAATAGCCCTCGGCTTTCGAAAACGCTTCTCACCTTTATAGTCTCATGCATTCCAAACGTATTTGCTAGGTATATATATTGGGTTTTTTTCAGCGGGAAATCTTATTTTAGGTTACAATATATTTTTTTAAGGTAGGTAAAAACTTTGTATTTATTTATTCTCGAAACGATTGGAACTCAGGAATTAATTCTTGTCGGGATCATTGCACTTATCATTTTTGGCCCGCGTAAACTTCCCGAGATGGCGAGAAAAGCAGGAAGTATGATTCGGGAATTGCGAACGGTTTCCAACGACTTTAAATCCACTTGGTCACAGGAGGTCAGGATGGCCGAAGAAGGCGAATTAGACCCTTCGGTTCCCCAGGAAAAGCGAATCATCGCTTCGGAATCCTCTGCTACAGTTGAGATAGATAATGCAGACGTCGTTGACCCAAAAATCCTGCCTCAGGTAAGAGAAGTAAGTAAAGAAGATTTTGATAAACTGGTTGAAAGCAAAGCAAAGGTGGTAAAAACCGAAGCTGATAAAGAAAACTGGCTTTAATCATCCCGCCGTAATAAAACCAACAAAATGGACCACATTGATCAAGACGAGACTGAAGAACGCGAACCGCTCGGCGGAAACATGTCTTTTCTCGAGCATCTGGATGAATTTCGAAAACGATTAGTCCTTTCGATAATCGTCGTTGGGGTTGCGTTTCTATTTTGTTGGATGGTTAAGGAGAAAATATATAATTTTCTTTCAATCCCGGTAAAACGGGCCCTCACCGAAGCTCAAAGGCTTGCGGTACCAATTGAAGGGTTGAATGGAAACGAGAAAATACTAAGTATTACTCAATTAAAGGAGGGAGCGAAGGGACGTTTTGTTTTCAATAAGGCGACGTCGTTCGGGGCAATTGCAATTGATCGGGGAACATCGGTAATGTCAACGGTCGCGACTGATTCAAGCGGAAAGATCGGTCTTTTCACTGACGAAACTCTCTACATCGGAAACGCGATCATTCCAAAGGGATTAAGGCTTCCGGTCGATTTTGTTGAAACCTCAGGAAACGAAGTAGATTCCGATGAAAAGCTTGTTTTCACGACGGCTGTCGAGCCTTTTACGCTCTATGTAACAGTTTCGCTCTACGGGGCTTTAGTGATTTCCATTCCTTTTCTGTTGTTTCAAATTTGGGGATTTATTTCTCCGGCGCTTTATAAACACGAGCGCAAGTATGTAACGCCATTTATTTTACTTTCTTCGATTTCCTTCGTGCTTGGAGCGGCCTTTGCCTATTATGTTCTGTTTCCTCCGGCAATGAGTTATTTATTGGGCCTGGGTTCGGAGTTTACGCCGTTTCTTAAAGCAACCGACTATTTTGACTTCATAACCCTAATAATGCTCGCCATGGGAATGATTTTTCAGATGCCCGCGGTTGCATACGTATTGGCAAGGATCGGGATTATTTCTGCCGGTTTTTTGATAAGAAGTTGGAAAATTGCGCTCGTGGTAATGCTCATTGTCGCTGCTTTTGTTTCGCCGACTGGAGACATACCTAACATGATGTTGTTTGCTGCACCGATGGTGCTTCTATATGTTGTGTCTATTCTCGTAGCTTGGTTTTTTGGTAAAAAGCGGAAATCTGACCCGGACGATTTTTAATTGGAAATTTTCGCGGACAATTTTTGTGTCAATAAGCCATACGCCCGTGAAAGCAACCTTCCGCGGAGCTTTCAGCATCTTGATAGTTTAAAGATTTCTGTTTAGAATCTAGCTTGTAAAACATTTTTAGATTGAGAATTTACACTACGGAATATCCGTATACAGTAGGAGTTTTTGAGGAGTTAAGTTGGAATGCGTAAGAATAAAGTTTTAATACGTTTATTGTTGATCGGTTTGATTGGTGTTTTCGGGGCAAATGGGATTATGGCTCAGGATGATCCGCTTACAAAATCACGTAAAACTAAGGAAGAAATATCTAAAATCTACCAGAATTGGTTGAGCAACGATGTTACTTACATTATTACCAAAGAGGAAAAACGGGCCTTTAAAGCTCTAAAAACTGACGAAGAGCGTGAGAACTTCATCGAGAATTTCTGGCGGCGCAGAGATCCAAATCCGGATACTGAAGAAAACGAATACCGGGAAGAATATTACGAACGTATAGCGTATTCAAACGAGCATTTCGCGTCCGGTAAACCCGGTTGGATGACGGATCGTGGGCGTATCTATATCACCTGGGGAAAACCGGACGGTATAGAGAGTCACCCAATGGGCGGTTCGTATGACAGACCTTCTTATGAAGGCGGCGGCAGCACGACCACGTATCCTTTTGAAGTTTGGTTCTATCGCTATCTCGAAGGCGTAGGAAGCGGAATTGAGATTGAATTTGTTGATCCCACTGGAAGCGGTGAATACCGAATCGCGACAAACGCAAATGAAAAAGATGCGCTGCTTTTTGTTCCAGGTGCAGGATTAACTACCTCGGAATCGCTCGGGTTATCTACAAAGGGTGATCGGATTACTGGTATCAACGCCAATAATACGTACGGGCGGGAGCAGGATTCCCCGTTCAGACGGCTGGAAGTTAGAACCGCACTCCAGCGTCCGCCGCAAGTGAAATATGGGGATCTGGAAGCATCGCTTAGCGACTCCGGTGTGATCCAACAAAGCGATCCGGTTGATTTCGATTTGCGTGTAGATTTTTTCCGGCAGTCTGACGACAAAGTATTGACGACGTTTACACTTCAAACTGAAAATAAGGAATTAACATTCAAAGACCTAGGTGGAATTCCCACCGCGCAAATGAATATCTTTGGTCGAATTACCGCTGTTACCGATAGGCGAGCGGGTATATTTGAAGATTCGGTTACTACTAATGCGACGACGGAAGACCTTGCAGAAGCTCGGGATCTGAAATCCGTTTATCAAACCGCAGTTCCATTGACTCCCGGCGCAACCTACAAAGTTGACGTTATCGTGCGTGACGTCGAATCCGGAAAGAAAGGCGTTCGTAATCTTGGCTTTACAGTTCCAAAATACGACGATGAGAATCTTTGGACATCGACTCTAATTCTTGCTTCTCAGCTTCGCCAAACAACAGATCAGGATATCGGAGGCCGTTTTGTGATCGGCGGAGCAAAGGTGATCCCAAATCTATCGGGCGTTTATCGAAAAGGTCAGCAGGTTGGGATCTATATGCAGGTTTATAATTCCGGGATCGATCAAACGACGCTTCGACCCTCTGTTGACGTCAAATATATTTTGATGAAAGATGGGAAGGTTTTGTTTGAGCAGCCTGAAGATTGGACTGGGCTAAGCGATTCAGGACAGCGTCTCACATTGGCTCGCCTTCTGCCGACGGCGAATCTTGAAGCCGGTGAGTATCAGATAAAAGTAAAAATCACGGACAATGTCGGTGAAAAGAGACGAACTCTTGAGCCCGTTGCAAATTTCTCAATAAAGAATTAAGGATAGCATATCGATATTTAATTCCGGCGTTTCAATCAATGAGACGCCGGTTTTTTCCTTATGAACAAATTCACAACCAATGGGCTTGGTTTACGAAATTAATGCGAGATTGATAAATCCGTAATAAATCAATCTAATTCCTTATGAAATTTTCAAACCAGAGTTCGAAAACTAAAAGTGTCCAGAGTTGTTTGTAGTTATTCGAAGCACCCGTTTCGTGATCTTTGATCAATTTCGAGACATAGATCGGGTCAAATAGATCTTGCTTCTTTAGTCGTTCTTCAGAAAGAATTTCCCTTAGCAAAGGATTTAGCGACCCCTTAAGCCACGTGGCAATTGGAATTCCGAAGCCTTTTTTAGGGCGCTTTATAATCGATTTCGGAAGCATATTTTTGACCGATTTTTTTAGGATGTGTTTTGTGGTTTTTCCCTTAAGTTTGTATTCGGGGGGCAAGGAAGCCGCGAAATCCGCTATCCGGTGGTCTAGAAATGGTGCACGCACCTCAAGCGAAACCGCCATGCTCGCGCGGTCAACCTTGGTTAAGATATCCTCAGCAAGGTAATACTTTATATCGAGATATTGCATTTGCTCGATATAATTTTCGGCATCTGAGAGTTCGAGCGTGTGCCTTGCCCCATCATAAATATCTTTTAAACCTACTCTTTCAGCAAAATTCTTGGTGACGAGTTTCTCTTTTTCTTCAATCGAAAAAGAGCCAAACCATGAATGGTGACGCGAAATTTGGTCGTATTTCGCCGAAGCTACAAATCGCTTGGCTCTGTAATCAAACGACAAATTGTCAGTTTTTGCCGGCAGACTATTTACAACCGGCTCGATCATTCCGACCCGCAAAACCCGCGGAATCGAGTTATATATCTTTGAAACTTTATGACCCAGGTACATCGGATATCCGGCAAATATTTCGTCGCCGCCATCTCCGCCTAATGCAACGGTGACATGCTGTCTCACAAAATCGGAAAGTAAAAAGGTCGGCAGTATCGAGGCATCTGCGAGAGGCTCATCAAGCCATTTTCCTATGTCAGCGATCAAACCCTTTGCGGTGTCAACGCTCAAAATTTCCTCGTGATGTTCGGTGCCTAGATGTTTTGCGACTTCGCGCGCATATTTCGATTCGTCAAATGAATCTTCTTCAAAGCCAATCGAAAAAGTCTTAACCTTATTTGACGAATGTTTTTGAGCAAAGGCTGCGATCGTCGAGGAATCAATCCCACCCGAAAGCAAAACGCCGAGCGGAACATCCGAAATCATTCTCATATCGACAGAATCGGATAAAAAGTCGGCTAACTTCTCGGCAGCGTCACTTATCGAAAGCGTTTTCTCCGGTTTTGCAAAACTCAATTTCCAATATTCGTCCGTTTCTAATTTTCCGCCCTTCCAAATCAATGTGTTAGCAGCGGGAAGTTTATTTATTCCCGTGTAAATTGAATGGGGGGCAGGAACATAATCGTAAGAAAGATATTGATTTAGCGCATCGAAATTCAGGTGCGGTTTGAACGAAGGATGTGAGCGTAAAACCTTCGGCTCAGAAGCGAAAAACAATTTCTGATCGAAAACCCCGTAGTAAAGTGGCTTTTCGCCAAATCTATCACGTGTCAGAAGAAGCGTTTTACGTTCCGAATCCCAGAGCGCGATCGCAAACATTCCGTTCAATTTCTCAGGAAACGCAGCTCCATATTCGTCGTACAAATGCGGCAGCACCTCCGTATCGGATTCGGTGTGAAACGCATAGCCTTTTTCCTGTAAACTTTCGCGAATCTCGCGAAAGTTGTAAATTTCCCCGTTCATCACGACGACGACCGTTTTCTTTTCGTTCCAAAAAGGTTGATCGCCGGTGTTGAGATCTATTATTGCGAGACGCCGCATCCCGAGCGCGACACCTTCGCCGAGCCACGATCCTTCGGAATCGGGACCTCGATGCAAAATCTTCTCACACATCGAATGAAGCAGATCCTTATCGCCAAATTGAGTCGGCACATTGGGATCAGTATTTGCCCATCCGGCTATTCCACACATAATGATTTTGTTCTATGAATTCTTAAAAAACGTAAAAATTAAAAACCAATTTTTTCTTTGATCGCGTATATCGATTTATCTTGCGACTCGTGGTATGTCCTTACTAAGAGCTCGGCTAAAAGTCCCATCAAAAAGAATTGAACACTGATCGCAAGCATCACAATTGTGATCAATGGCAGGGGCGTCAGAATGAAAGACACGTCATAAAAAATTTTCAATATGATTGCCCAGACGCCTGAAAGAAATGAAAGTGCTGCCCCGATAAGTCCAAAGGTTCCAAACACATACAGCGGTTTTGTTTGATATGTTGCCAAAAATTTTATGGTAATCAGATCGAAAACTACCTTGATCGTGCGCGATAAGCCGTATTTAGATTCACCCATCGTACGCGGGTGATGATCTACCGGAATTTCCGTCACTCTCGCACCTGCCCAGCTCGCATAGATGGGAATAAAACGGTGCATTTCGCCGTAAAGTTTTACGTCCTGAAGAATATCGCGCCGATATGCCTTCAGCGAACAACCGTAATCGTGAAGCGGAACCCCGCCGATCCAGGAGATTATCCGGTTTGCGATCATCGAAGGAATTTTCCGCGTGATAAATTTATCTTTTCGGTCTTTTCGCCAGCCCGACACAACATCGTATCCCTCGTCCAGTTTTGCCAAGAGGCGTGCGATGTCTTTTGGGTCGTTCTGAAGATCGGCATCCATAGGAATCAGAATTTCGCCTTTTGCCGCATCAATTCCGGCTGACATCGCTGCCGTTTGACCATAATTTCTGCGCAGAGAAATAAGCCGAACACGTTTATCATTACGCGCGATTTCTTTCAGAAGATTAAGCGAGCCGTCGGTTGATCCATCATCGACATAGATCACTTAGGCAGTGTTATTGAGATTTTCAAGCGCACGGGAAATTTTCTCGTGCATTGGTTTTACATTCTCCTCCTCGTTTAAAACGGGCAGGAAAAGTGATAGATCCGGATGTTCCGAAGAAATGTTTTGAGTTGTAGTCACAATAATTTAGGAGTTAATAAGATTCTGGATGTTTGCGTTTTTGTTACGGAGATCAACACCGCCTTCCAAAACCGACTTTAAGTTAGCCAGATAAAACGTCCATCCTTCGCCGCATGCCACAAAAAGGTTTTGATATGGATTTGCGTCGAATTCGATCTGCTCTTGAATCAGCTCGAGAATGTTTTCGCCGTCGGCCTTTTTGATTCTGACCGAAACTTTACATCCGCCTGTAAACTCAAACTGAAGAAAGTTTCTGTTGTTTGTCTCGAGGATTTTTCGCTTTTCGTTCACATTATCGTCGTAGCCGTGCCACAGCCAAAAATATTTGTCGCCATTCTGAATAAGTTCATCATTCTTGCGAACACGACCATCATTCGTTAAAAACTGAGCTTTGCGCAAAAACCAACTTTCAAGTCCCTCTTGCGTAGCAAACGCATTGTAGATCCTAGTTGGATCCGCATCGATCGTGATTCTCTTTCGAAACTTACTCCAAGCTTGTTTTTCTTCGTCGATCATATCTTATTTGCAACAACAACTATGGAAACCCCAAACGGAAAATTTGCGCGTTTAAGCCAATACTTTTCAGCTGAGAAGATTTTTCCGAAAAAACCATTTAACGCGGAAACGTTGATGTTGTTTTCGGATTCAGGTTTTATTCCGGTGAGTTTCATCAAGGTTCGTCCGGCTAAGACGGGAGCGAAAAATGTAATATTTGCATAAGTAGCGCGCCTCACCTCGAAACCCGCCTCTTCCAATCTCTCGACGATCTGTTGTCTGGTGTATCGAATACGATGATTTGAGATGTCATCCTGAACACCCCACAGCCACATAAATGCCGGGACAAAGATCAACGATTTTCCGCCTTTTTTCAAAACTCGGTGCATTTCGCGAAGCCCGGCAATGTCGTCATCGAGATGTTCGACAACGTCCAATGCCGTTACTATATCAAAACTCTCATCTTCAAAGGGCAATTCTTCCGCAAGTCCTTTCTGGGCATTCAATCCTTTTGCTCTACAAAATTCAAGCGCATCATACGAGACGTCAACTCCTTCGGCTTCACCGAAATTTGCAAGCATTTCAAGATTCGCACCAGTCCCGCAACCGACATCGAGAATTCGCAATCCGCCATTCGTATTCCGTAGTTCGTTGGAAATCGTTTCAAGAAACGATTCCAGAATCGCCCGCCGGCCGACAAACCACCAATGCGAATCCTCCACACGATTCATAATCGCGTAGGTGTGTTCCTGCATTTCGTGTGGTAAAGAATTCATATTGAACCGCGGAGACGCGGAGGCGCTGAGAAATTCAATAGGTTGTTAACTATTCTTTTCAATCCGTTCTTCAAGATTGGCACATGAAAATTCAGTAACAGACCAACTTTCTTGTTATGCATTTTCAAATATGAAAGCAATTGTGCATCGTGGATCGGAACTAGTTTTTCAACCGCCTTTATTTCAACTATTACTTCATTTTCGACAACGATGTCCATTCGATAACCGCAATTAAGCTTTACGCCCTTATATTGAACCGGCAATGAAACTTGCCTTTCGAATTTTAGACCACTTTGGTTGAACTCGTAACACAAACATTCTTCGTATGCGGATTCAAGAAGACCGGGTCCCAATCCTTTATGAACTTCAATGGCACATCCAATAATTTTGTCGGTAATATTGTTTAAGGGATTTTCTTTCACGGCTAACTATACTCCGCGCCTCTGCGCCTCAGCGGTTCAACTCCCCAGTCACACCAAATCCACACCAGCTATTCTTATTATGCCACGTAATTTTAACGTCGGTTGCGCCGATCTCCTTCCACCAGGTTTCGAAATCTTCCTTTGAAATATAGAAGGCCGTCGGTGCAACGAGGTGGTCGAAGACAATATTGTGCTGTTCGCGCCAACCAAAGCCACCTAGATGGTTTAAATAATCGTTGTAAAAAAGTTTTGAGGCGACCGACATCGCGGATTTGTTTAAAGGTTTGTAGAGCAATTTCGACGCCACAAAAACGCCGAGCGTCGGGAGTTTTGATAGTTGATAAAGCGTCGGTTGGCTAATTCTCGACGTAAATACTGTCCGAACGGGATCGACATAGTTTGTTATCCATTCATTATTTTCTGCACCGTAGATCCACGCCGAAATGCTGCCGCCTTTTTTTTACTTTCGACGCCAGCGAAACAAACGCACCTTTTGGATCGGGTGTATGATGTAAAACGCCAACAGAGAACGCGTAATCAAACGCTTTCTTAAATGGCAAATTAAAAAGATCGGCTTGAACAATATGCGCATTTGGCAGATCTTTTGTCGACTGAAATGCAGATTCGACCGCCGAGCTTAGATCTACCCCGACAATTTCTTTCGCACCCCATTCGTGGGCAAGTTCGGTATGGCGACCTTTTCCGCATCCACCTTCTATCACAATTTTTCCATCAAAATGCTCCGGCGTTACCGGCTGCAGCCAACCGAGAAACTGATTCGCATATTTCGAATCTTCCTGGGTAAACTTATTCCATTGCCAACCAAAATTCTCGGCAGTTTGCGCCTTGTCTTGTTCAATATCTGCCAAATTTGCAAATCGCGGAACACCACGAATTATTTCATAGTCAACACTACACTGATCACAAGAAAGTTTTCCGCTGATAATCTCAGTGCCAAGACTATTATTTGTGTCTAATGCCAAATTATCCCCGCATGCCGGGCAAGCCAATAGTTCTAAAAGTTTTTCTTTCATCTGGAATGACGGAGAATCGTTAGTTCTGCCAGCGATTGAGCGTTGGAATGAGGGAGTTTGCCAATTCGGTCGCCTTATCAAGCGGCATATTAAGATCTGAAGTCATGTTATCAATAGAGCTTTGAATCATCTCCTGCATAGTTTGATCCGGGTTTTTAAATTTCCCATTCTGATAACAAAAACTACAAAACTCTGTGTTTCGGAAATTGTCTTCTTCGGTGCCAAAATTTCCAAATTCTTCTGACAAAGGCATGCCGCAGCTTTGACATCGTATTTTATTGTCCATTTCGCGCGAGCGTCTCCTTTAATTTTTTAAATTCCTCAAACGGGAATTTTTGATGCCAGTTGTCTTCAAACTCGTCAATATTTCGTTCGACATAGAGCTGCTCGAAAGTTTCGTGAAATGCTTCCGCAATCTGCCTAACATCTCCAACATGAGAAAAAACCCTATCGCCTTTCTGCTCTTCACGCGATTCCGTGGGGAATTCGATAATTTCGATTGACGTATCGCCGCCGCTTCTCCGGAAAACAAAATCAAATTCTTCAGGATCGCGGTTCCATTTTAGAGTTTGCGAATAGTTCTCATTTTTGAGAAGGGAAACCAAGATATTTAGTAAGTTGGAGAGCGCATTTGAATGAGGCGCGTGAGCGGTAGTAGTGTGAAATTCACCGGCTTCGTCCTCAAAGCCAATCGACATCCAGCCGCATTGCGGACTATTAAAACTCACTTCTAGATTTCCTGACATAAATTCTCTTCGTTAGTTAAACTCTCAGCGAATATGGTAACTTTAAGATAGAAAATCCACAAATTCGCAGGGCTCCGAATGAAGCAATACCACGCACTTCTACAACACATTCTCGACAACGGAATCAGGCACCAAGACCGAACGGGTGTCGGAACAATTTCGACTTTTGGTTACCAAACGCGTTTTAATTTGCGAGAGGGTTTTCCCATTGTCACGACAAAGCGTGTTCCGTTTCGGTGGGTGGCTGAGGAGCTTTTCTGGTTTCTATCCGGCGATACGAGCGAGCCGAATTTGAGTGAGCGCGGAGTCGATATTTGGAGGGAATGGGCGGATCAAGAACATACCTCGCGTTTTGGACGCGAGGAAGGTGACCTTGGTCCGATCTATGGGTTTTTGTGGCGGAGCTTTGGAGGCGATTATCCGACACGAAATGGTTTCGATCAGATAAAAGATTTGATCGATCAGATCGAGACGAATCCGAATTCGAGACGTTTGATCATTTCGGGTTGGAATCCTGAGCAGGCGGGGCAAGTGGATTTGCCGCCGTGTCATACGCTTTTTCAGTTTAAGGTTGAAAATAAGGAAATTCTTCATTGCCAACTTTATCAACGCAGCGCGGATGCATTCTTAGGTGTGCCGTTTAATATTTCGTCCTATGCGCTTCTAATGCATTTGGTCGCACACGTCTGCGGCTTGAAACCAGGAGATTTTGTTCATACGTTTGGCGATTTGCACATCTATTTAAATCATCTTGAGCAGGTTGAGACACTGCTCGGGCGGGAGCCTTTGGAATTGCCAAAACTTGAAATTGTGAATGCTGAAAATTTGAAGGGTTTAGATGGACTGTTGAATTTCGGCTATCAAAATCTAAATTTGGCTGGATACAGCGCGCATAAAAAAATCGCTGCACCTGTTGCGGTGTAACGTTATGAAAAAATTCCTGACAGCAAAATGGCAAGATCTTATAATGGCAAACTATGAAGTTTCGCCGGAACTGCTAATGGAGTTTGTTCCAAAAGGTACCGAGTTGGATTTCCATGACGGGAAGTGTTTTGCAAGTCTTGTAGGTTTTAAATTTTTGGATACGAAGGTTTTGGGTTTTTCTATTCCAATGCACACGGATTTCGAGGAAGTTAACCTGCGTTTTTACGTCAAACGCGAAGCAAAAAAGGAATTAAGACGGGGCGTAGTGTTTGTAAAAGAGATCGTTCCGAAAGCAGTAATAACCTTTGTTGCAAGAACAGTTTATGGCGAACCTTATGAAACGTGGGAAATGTCGCGCGAGGAAAACGAAAATGAAATGACCTATTATTGGTCAAGAGGCTCGTGCGAAAACAGACTACACGTAGAAATCGCGGAAAATACAGGCGAGCCCGAAGAAGGTTCGCACAGGGAATTCATTACGGAGCATTATTGGGGTTATACGAAGAGAAGCGAAAAACGAACGGATGAATACAAGGTTGAACATCCAAAGTGGGAACTTTTTGATGTCAATTATGCTGAAATCGAAGTCGATTTTGCCCGAACATACGGTAAGGAGTTTGGGTTTTTGAGTAAATCGGAGCCAAGCTCAATATTTCTCGCTAAAGGCTCGGAAATATCGGTTTACAAAGGCGAAAAATTGAGGATTTTATAGAATCGCAGGCGACGATGGAATCGAATACAATGTCCGTGGAAGAATCAAATCTAAAGAGACCGATTAATCCGATGCCGGATTTTGTTTTAGATGCACTTAAGAAACGTAACCTGGTAAAAGCGTATAAATTAAGACCTCCGTATCAGCGGAATGATTACATCGGCTGGCTAACCCGCGCAAAACGAGAAGACACGAAAAAAAAGCGTTTGAATCAAATACTTGACGAATTGGAGAGCGGGGATAAATATATGAACATGAACTACAACTCCAAGATAGAATAACTTGCCCAATTAGTGAGGTATTATGAGCGAAGAAAAACATCAGGAATATTCTAATGACGAAATGACAGTTGTTTGGAAACCGGATCTTTGCATTCATTCCGGGGAGTGTGTAAACGGTTCGCCGATGGTATTCAAACCAAATGAAAAGCCTTGGATCCAAATCGAGGAATCTTCGTCGGATGCTATTATGAAGACAATTGATAAATGTCCATCGGGTGCACTCTCCTACAAGAAAAAAGGAGACGCTGAGTCCGCCGGCGAAGCTGGGACGATCAGAATCAAGGCGACAAAAAACGGCCCCTATTTGATCAGCGGAAAAGTCGAGATCGTTGACGGTGATGGAAACGTCAAGGTTTGTCCGGGCACCACGACTGCGCTTTGCCGCTGCGGCTCTTCGCGAACAAAACCGTTTTGCGACGGCTCTCATACAAACATTAAATTTTGGGGCTAGCGCGGCAGATATTTATATTTCATGGCAATTATCGGAATAGTAGCAATCTCGGAAAACTACGCAATTGGAAAAGATGGGAAATTGCCCTGGCATTATTCGTCGGATTTGAAGTTTTTTAAACGAACCACAATAGGAAACGCTGTTGTGATGGGTTTCAATACGTGGAAATCAATCGGCAAACGTCTTCCAAAACGACTAAACATCGTAATCTCGCGCGTCTCAGAAATCGAGAATCAGCCGGGCGTAATATTGGTTAGAAGTAAAAAGGAAGTTCTCGAACTATCAGAGTATCTAGATTGCGATATTTTTATTATCGGCGGTGCTGAAACCTATTATAGCTTTGCCGAACTTATTGATAAGTGGATAGTTACGCAAATCCCTCTGAGCATTGAAAAGGCTGATGCGTTCATGCCCAAAGCTTTTTTAGTTGGGTTTGAAATGAAGGAAACTCAAGAACTCGAGGAAAATGTAAAGGTAAGCATGTACGACAAAAGTTGCGCGCAAAGCGCATAGGAGAAATTGCAATGATGGGTGGACGAACATGGGACGATTGGATAGAAGAATACGCCGAGGCACATCAAAATCCGATAAATAAACTTACACACGCAATTGGAATTCCGATGATTGCCATTTCTATACTACTTTTGCCAACTATTCTATTTGTCAGTGGGATTTGGAGTATCCCACTGATTTTGTTTGTCACGGGATGGGTCTTACAGTTTGTCGGACACTATTTTGAAGGCAAACCACCGGAGTTTTTCAAGGACTGGAGATTCTTACTCGTTGGGCTGCGTTGGTGGTTTAAGAAGATCCTCCGCATTAATTTCGGTTAGCTATCTTACTGTCTTGAAATTACCACTTTTTCTAGCATTGGATATTGGAACCTCCAGCGTTCGCGCCGGATTATATGATTGCGAGGCGAGCGTTCTTCCGCGCACGATGGTTAAGAACGAACGGCAGCTGACCATAACTGCCGATGGGGGATTCGAGATTGACGCCGAAGAGGCTCTTTCGCAAATTATAGAAGCGATCGATCAAGTTTTAGCAAAATGCCCTGCCAGTGTCGAAAACATTGAGTATTCCGCCACTTCTTCGTTCTGGCACAGTATCCTCGGAATAGACGAAACGGGAAATCCCACCACAAAAGTTTTTGCTTGGGCGGAAACTCGTCCTGCTGAATATCTGCAAACTTTGCGTCAAGACTTGGATGAAAGCGCAACACACAATCGAACGGGCTGCCGTTTACATTCAAGTTATTGGACCGCAAAATTACTTTGGCTTAAAAATGAACACGAAAATGATTTTGCGAAAACCTCGAAATGGATATCGTTTTGCGATTATGTTGCACTAAAATTATTCGGAAAATTGCAGACCACCCTTTCGATGGCATCGGGAACCGGAATCTTTGATATTCGCCAGAATGTTTGGGATAAAGCGTTAATTGAATATCTGAAAATCAGCGAAGAGAATCTCCCGGAAATTGTTGATGTTAATGCGGAAACATTTGAATTAAATGAAGAATATAAAGAGCGCTGGGAAAAGTTAAAAGATACGAAATTTTTCCTCGCTATCGGCGACGGTGCAGGAAATAATATAGGTGCAAATTGTCTGACAAAAGATAAAGTCGCCTTAATGATCGGAACTTCGGGCGCAATGCGAGTAGCTTATGAGGGTAATGTTCCCGATAAAATTCCGGATGGCTTATGGTGTTATCGAATTGACCGAAAACGCGTAGTTATCGGAGGAGCGTTGTCAGACGGCGGCGGCTTGTACGGGTGGCTTAAGAAAAATTTCCGTTTGAAAAAGGACGATGATAAAACCGAAGTGAAAATCGAAAAACGGCAGCCCGACGGACACGGGATCACTTTCCTGCCTTTTCTAGCCGGCGAGCGAAGCACGGGATATCACGATTTTGCGACGGGTGCGATCATCGGTTTACGAAATGCTCACGATAAAATTGATGTCGTTCAAGCAGCTCTGGAATCGGTTGCCTATCGCTTTGCGGAAATTTACGATCAACTAAATGAGATCGTCGAGATAAAGACAATTATCGCTTCGGGAGGTGCACTGCGTGAATCGCCGGTTTGGACGCAGATAATTTGCGATGTGCTTGCCCAAAATATGAATTTGGCGGATACCCGGGAAGCCTCTTCTTGCGGAGTTGTACTGCTTGCGTCGGAGGCCGCCGGTTGTATTGAAGACATTGCAAAACTTGAATCTCCCGAAGGCAGAAAGTTTGAATTTAATAAAGAAAATCACCAAATTTATAAAGAAGCGAGAAAACGCCACGAAAAGTTTTACCAGCGACTGGTGCAGTAATGAGGTTGAGCCGTAATTTCAAAATAATTATTGGTTATTAAGGATATCTTTTTCTACAAATGGACGAAATCTGCGGCGACCTATGGATTTTCAGGAAGGGAAAGTGGTATAAACAAT
The DNA here is from genome assembly GCA_041746475.1 of Pyrinomonadaceae bacterium. Classification (GTDB taxonomy): domain Bacteria; phylum Acidobacteriota; class Blastocatellia; order Pyrinomonadales; family Pyrinomonadaceae; genus Aridibacter. Next base: position 35,043 of record JBGTGX010000133.1, read on the forward strand.
TTGAACATGATCCAGCTAAAAGGCTTAATAACAGCCATTAGATATAGTTTGTGCGACCCGTTATCTCTTTTGCCATCACTGAGTTAAGAAAACAATAACTATGACTACTGCACCAATGACCCAACAATCAATCGAACAACTTTCTATAAATACAATAAGAACACTTTCGCTCGATGCGGTTCAGGCGGCGAATTCAGGACATCCGGGTTTACCGCTTGGTGCGGCGCCGATGGCATATGTTTTGTGGACGAAATTTTTGAGGCACAATCCAAAAAACCCGAAATGGTTTAACCGCGACAGATTTGTCTTGTCGGCGGGACACGGCTCAATGCTGCTTTATTCGCTTTTGCATCTGACGGGTTACGACTCGATGCCGATTGAGGAAATAAAGAATTTTCGTCAGTGGGAATCAAAAACTCCGGGACATCCCGAAAATCATATAACTCAAGGCGTTGAAGTTACGACCGGACCGCTTGGACAAGGTTTTGCAAACGGTGTCGGGATGGCACTTGCGGCAAAACATTTTGCGGCGGTCTTTAATCGTGATGATTTCGAAGTAGTTGATAATTATGTCTACGCGATCTGCTCGGATGGCGATCTGATGGAAGGTGTTTCTTATGAATCTGCTTCGCTTGCAGGACATTTAAAACTCGGAAATCTTATTTATCTTTATGACGATAATCAAATTACGATTGACGGTGGTACGTCGTTGACATTTTCCGAAGATAGGACAAAAAGATTTGAAGCGGCGGGGTGGCACGTCTCAATGGTCAAAGATGGCAACGATCTTGAGGCAATTGAAAATTCGATCCTTGAAGCACAAAAGGTTACGGACAAACCTTCGCTGATCCGTGTTCAAACAATAATCGGTTTTGGAATGCCGAATGAAGGCACAAGCGATGCTCATTCCGACGCTATTGGCGACGAAGGCGTGGCGGAAACAAAACGCAACCTTGGTTGGGACGAAGATAAGAAATTTTACGTTCCCGATGAAGTCTATTCACATTTTAGAGAATCCGCGGAAAATGGCGCTAAAGCGGAAAATGTCTGGAATGAATTGGTTTCGGCTTATGCGGAAAAATATGCAGACGATGCAAAATCTTTCAAACTTATTATGAATGATGAGCTTCCGGAAGATTGGGAGGATTCTCTGCCAAGTTTTGAAGGTGTCGAAGGAAAGGCAACGCGTGTTTATTCCGGCGAGGTTCTCAACGCACTTGCTGATAAAATCCCGAATTTGCTAGGTGGCTCTGCTGATCTGGCGGTTTCAAATAAAACCGACATAAAATCTTCAAAGCCGTTTCAATCTGAATCCTTTAAGGGCCGCAACATTTATTACGGAATTCGGGAACACGCAATGGGTTCGCTGATGAACGGAATGTCGCTCTATGGCGGAACGATTCCATTCGGCGGAACATTTTTAACATTTTCTGACTATATGCGCCCGGCAATTCGTCTCGCAGCACTTTCGGAATTGCAGGTAATTTATGTTTTCACCCACGATTCGATCGGTCTGGGTGAAGACGGTCCGACGCATCAATCCGTCGAACACGTTACCGCACTCAGGGCAATTCCGCATTTAACCGTAATTCGCCCTTGCGACGCCCACGAAGTCCGTGAGGCATATAGAATCGCCGTCAAAAACCAACATTCTCCGACCGCACTCGCACTTTCCCGTCAAAAGGTTATGGTCATTGACCGCGAAAGATTCGCGTCAGCTGAAGGAACTTCAAAAGGTGCTTACATACTAGCCGAAGCATCGAATAACGAACCGAAGATCATCATCATCGCCACAGGTTCGGAAGTCGGTCTTGCAATGGAGACGCGGGAAAAACTCGAATCCGAAGACATCCCGACAAGAGTAGTTTCAATGCCTTGCCGCGAACTTTTTTACAAACAATCTGATTCATATCGGGATGAAGTTCTGCCCGAAAAAAATACGGCAAGATTAGTTATCGAAGCTGGCGTGAGGTTAGGTTGGGAAGGAATTATCGGCAAAGACGGTGATGCAATAACCGTCGATAAATTCGGAGCGTCCGCCCCTGCTGAAAAAGTTTTTGATGAATACGGATTTAACGTTGAAAATGCGGTTGCAAAAGCGAAACAGTTGATCTAGTTATTCATAATTTAAAGAGCAAACATTTCTTTTAACACGGGCAATTGCTCCAACCTGAAACCGTTCCATTCGCGACAGCCTCACGAAATTCTGTTGCCCACTTATCGTTCTTCTCGATCTTTAAAACCTTTGAATAATATTTGATTGCGATCCTTTTGTTCCGCTCTAATTGTTCAGAATATGGGGAGTGCTCAATGTATTGTTTATAACAATCATATTTATAGTCCGGTTCAAAATTCTTGATTGAATAATCGCGAATTACCATGTAAAGATCCTTGTGAAAGTCCGCAATAATTTCGTAAACATCTTTAGCAAAAGGACCGTTTGGAAACTCGCGCGAATATTTATATGCAGCTTCAATATTTGGTAATTCTTCGGGGTCGATATAATCTTCACCTGCAATTTCAGAAGATCGCTCGACTTCGGAGAAAAGCGTATAATTTCGAAACTTGGAAGTCGGACCAAGTTTATGCGCTTGACCAAGTATCTTGCCGGAATAGTAAAACCACGATTCATAGCGTCCAACGCTCAATCCAAGTTTCTCATATTTCGGTTTCCAAAATTCCAAATCACCATAAGGTCTTTCGTTTCTTGATTCCTGAATCGTCAAAATCAATTTGCGGATTCTAGTATCAAGCTCCAAAAGGGTAGTCTGAGTAGGATTCGTCGAAATTTGCTCAAACTCGGCGTAAATTTGTTTAAGGCTATCTTCAATTTCAGCGGATTTACCCGATTTTTTTGAGAGCACTTCTTTTTCCAAATTCTTCTTATGCGTCGTAGAGGTCGTCGAAGCCACGATAGCATTGGCAATGGAATTTTCTTTCGTGCTTTCGGGGGCGCAGCCCGGTGTGAGAAAGCTCGCGCTGATTATTAGTGCCGAGAAGAATATTTTCTTTGGATTTTCGTCTTTTGGAGATTCAATTCATGGTTCCTTGGGAGACCGATAAAGGCTTGAGTTCTTTTCTTTGACATTTGAGAATAAGCGACGACCGCAATTGCGCCTACCTCATGTATATCTCCAAGTTTTATTTGTGCACGAAATGTATAGGAGTAACGATTGATCTTATTAACAAGGATACCGATCGGAGGCGAAAAATTCTCCAAAAGAAGTGGATGAAACTGTTCGGCCATGTCTGAATTTATTTCGACACCTTCATCAGCTATAATTTCAACGAGTGAAACATCGCGAATCAATACTTTTGCGAATGGGAGTTCGAGAGTATTCATTTTTTGTGTGTAATAAAAAGTCAGGTTCATAATAGCCTGACGACATAGCCTGACGACGGGAGAAATACAAGATTCAGTAAAAAAACGCGTGTTCCTAGAATCATTTTAAGAAATAATAATCCATTAATTTTATTGACGTGAACCACAAACCTGTAGTCCCAAAAGACGCTTCAGCGATCATACTTCTGGATCAGAAACTCAGAAAAGTGTTGTGGGCAAGGCGAAATCCCAAGCTGAAGTTTCTTGGTGGGTTTCATAGCTTTCCGGGTGGAAAAGTAGATACGGAAGATTTCCACGCGGACGTAAGAAACTGTGAAAACGAGGAATCTGTCCCGCTTATCGCTTCTGCCGTGCGCGAAGTCTTTGAAGAAGTCGGGGTACTGCTGGTGCGAAATGGCGATAAACTTACAACAGGTCAGATAGCTTCTTTGCATGACGATCTGATTTCGCAACGCAGTACATTCGCCGAAATCTTAAATCACTGGAATTTGTGGATCGATGCCGAAGATTTTTTCTACACGGGGTTTTGGACTACACCCGAATTTTCTCCAATTCGATTCAAGACTCGTTTCTTTATTGCCGTATGTCCTTCAAAACAAATACCTTATCGTGCAATCTCCGAATTGGAGGAGCCGGAATTTATTCATCCTGAATCGGCCTTGGAGATTTGGCGGAGATCGCAAGTACTGATTTCTCCCCCGGTTTTGATTTCGCTTCAGGAACTAGCTTCGCGCGCATCACAAGATCAGCAAATCAGTTTGGATACGGTTTCACGAAATTTGTTGAAAAAGTCGGAAAATGCTCACCGCGATCTGGATTATATTGAACTAAACCCACGATTTACCTGTCTGCCTCTTAGAACCAACACTCTCCCACCCGCAACACACACAAATTGTTTTATTGTCGGAAAACAAAAGTTTGTAGTTATTGATGCGGCGTCGACCGACGAAAACGAACAGAGAAAACTTTTCAAACTGGTAGATCAAATGATCGTGAAAGGAAATTCGTGTGAGGCAATAATCGTCTCGCATTTGCACCCGGATCATTTCGGTGGGGAAACGGCGCTGCAAAGGCATTTATTCAACGAGTTCGGAATTATACTATCGATTTCTTCTCACCGGATAACCGCGGAAAGTTTAAAGGGAAAGGTCGAAATTTTAACATTTATTGATGATGGACAGTCTTATGCGCTAGCGGACGAATACGGCAATAAATTTATCCTGGACACTCTACACACTCCCGGACATGCTCGCGGTCATTTGTGTTTTTACAACGAGGAATTCGGATTTTTGCTCTCAAGTGATAACGTCGTCGGACTCGGAACGGTTGTCATTGCACCTCCGGAAGGAAATATGATCGATTATTTGAATTCGCTCGAAAGGATGAAAAACCTGCCGAATCTAAATTTCCTGTGCGGTTCTCACGGAGCCGCGGTTTCAGATGCGAAGGGGAGGATTGCTGAGTATATCGAGCATCGATTGATGCGGGAAGATCAAGTACTACAATGTGTAAGACAGGGTTCGCGGGAGCCAAATTCAATAGCGATAAAGATTTACGAAGGCTTGAATTCGCATCTCATGCCATTAGCGGAAAAATCCGTCATTGCGCATTTAGAAAAACTCAGAATCGAGGGTCGGATATGAAAACTCATTCAAAGGATTTGTGTAAGGATTAAATTCAACCCAAACTCTTAATCTTGACGAGGTAATTTCGGTTTATCTGGTATCGAGCAAATATTTTCGAGGAATATAATGGCGATCATCGAATCCGTATTTGGGGTGATCAAGGTCGATTGATAACCGAGGTATTGCCATACTTCTGGAAACTGCTTAAACCCTGAACGCCATAGGGAGTGTGGGGCATCTATCGTTTTCGGTTATTCATCTGAATTTTGTCATGGAGATGCGTATGCCAAATGTAAAAAGTGATCTATCCTTTGTTTTTCTGATCTTTTTCTCATTTTTTGTTGCCTGCCAATCAAACTTTGAGACGGTTGCACAGTACGAGGCCTCTGAGAATATCCGGGATTCATTCTTGCCGGAGCGTGAAAACCCGACGCTCGCAAATCTAGAATCCGACGAGATTCGTTCAATCCTTAAAAGCGCGCGCGGACAGATTTCTACGACCACTTCATATACCCAAAAGTATTACAATATTACCTATCCAAAAGGAGATGTTCCAAAATCAACGGGCGCTTGCACCGATGTTGTGATCCGTTCGTTTCGAGCGGCGGGGATCGATCTTCAAAAAGAGGTGCACGAAGATATGAAGGCGAATTTCTCAAAGTATCCGAAAAAATGGGGCTTGACGAAACCTGATACAAACATCGACCATCGTCGTGTACTGAACCTGCACGTTTATTTCGAGCGAAAGGGAAAATCCTTGGCCGTAGGCGAAGATGGAGGTAATTTTAAGCCTGGCGATGTTGTTTCCTGGGATTTAAACGGAAAGGGATTGACTCACATCGGCTTAGTTTCAAATTCATGGAACGATAAAGAAAAGCGCTATCTGATAATTCACAATATCGGCGGCGGTACAAAGCTCGAAGACCGCCTTTTCGAATGGGAAATTACCGGACATTTCCGATACTTCAAATAACCTCTATACTCTGAAGACGCTTGTTAGATAATTCTAAAGCAGTTAGATTCTTATGAGATGAAAACTGTTTTAACAACCTCGCCTCACGAAGCCGCAAAATTTATAAAGAGTGGCGGAATTGTCGCTTTTCCTACAGAAACGGTTTACGGACTCGGTGCAGATGTTTTTGACAAAGAGGCAATCGGGAAAATTTTCACCGCAAAAGAGCGGCCATCCGATAACCCTTTAATCGCACACGTCGCATCACTGGATCAGATCAATTCTTTGGTTTCGTCAATAAATATAACCGCCCAAAAGCTAATCGACGCATTTTTTCCGGGCCCGCTTACATTGGTTTTGCCAAAAGCATCCGATGTTCCAATGATTGCAACTGCGGGTTTGGAAACAGTTGGCGTTAGAATGCCTCGAAACAAGCTCGCCCAAGAATTTCTTGAGGAATGCGGCATACCATTAGTTGCGCCATCTGCAAACCTCTCCGGAAAACCATCGCCGACAAACTGGGACGCAGTTTTTGAAGATCTTAATGGCAGGATCGATTGCATCCTTCAGGGCGAAACTACCGAAATCGGTTTGGAATCGACGGTTGTGGATTGCACCGGAGACTTGCCGACTATACTGAGAAAGGGAGCAGTTACGTTTGAGGATATTGATAGGGTTGCCCCCGGTGTGAAAATTTACCAATCCAACCCAAATGAAAACCCACGCAGCCCGGGGCTCAAGCATCGCCACTATTCGCCGAAAGCCCGGGTAGTTTTGCTTTCCTCTGAGATTTTTCATGAGAGTAACGCATCGGACGCAGCTTTTATCGGCATAACTAAGTTTGACAGAGACTTTGCCCTTACAAAAATATGTGATTCCGTTACCGAATACGCACATTCGTTGTTTGATTTTTTTCGAGTATGTGACCGAAATGGAATTCAAACTATTTATTGCGAAAAAGTAAGTAAAATTGGAATCGGGGCAGCACTTATCGATAGGATTGAAAGAGCCGCTTTAGATGAATGAATTGTTTTGACCCAATCTTGACTAAAAGGTAATGTTTTGAGATTCTTTACTTTAAAGTAATTAATAGAAACTTTAAGCGGGATAAAGAGCGATGAAAATATCGGCACAGGAAGAATATGGATTGCGTTGTTTGGTGCAGCTTGCGACCTTGACGGATGATGAAACCCTTACATTGCCGCAGATTGCGGAGCGCGAAGGGATTTCGCAGGCAAACGCCGGGAAGCTAATGTGGCTTTTGAATAAGGGCGGATTCGTAAAAGCGACTCGCGGAACAAAGGGCGGCTATTCGCTGGCGCGGCCTGCGGCGGAAATTCATCTAAATGAGGTGATCAAAGTTTTGGACGACGATGAGATCGCGGGTCACTGTGGGAGTTATACGGGTGTAAAGGATTCATGTGTACATACCGGAGACTGCGGAATTCGCCCTGTAATCGTTGGGCTTCATGAGATCGTGCAGAATGCTTTGTCCAACATATCGCTCGCCCAGCTCGTTGGAACAGAGAAAACAGTCGACGAAAGATTTCATCGCATACAAGGATTGCATTCAACATTAAATATTTAGCGAGAACGAATAAAAAATATGTCAACAGCAACAGAATTTTTAACAAACAGAGAATATAAATATGGTTTTACAACTGATATTGAAACGGAAGTTATTCCAAAGGGTTTGTCGGAAGGCACCGTTCGCTTAATTTCGGCAAAGAAAAATGAACCGGAATGGATGCTTGAATTTCGGCTCAAAGCATACCGCCATTGGTTAAAAATGACCGAGCCGGATAACTGGGCAAATTTTGATTATCCGCGAATCGATTTTCAAAATATTTCTTATTACGCCGCGCCGAAAGAGAAGGAAAAGAAGAAATCTCTGGACGAAGTAGATCCTGAATTACTCGCAACTTTTGAGAAATTGGGAATTCCGATCACCGAACAAAAAATGCTGGCAAATGTGGCTGTCGATGCGGTTTTTGATTCGGTTTCTGTTGCGACGACATATAAGAAAAAACTCAAGGAAGCAGGCGTTTTATTTTGCTCGTTTTCAGAAGCGGTTGAAGAATATCCGGAACTCATAAAAAAATATCTCGGATCAGTTGTGCCGACGTCGGATAATTATTATGCGGCTTTGAACTCTGCTGTTTTTTCGGACGGTTCATTCGTATTTATTCCAAAAGGCGTTCGCTGCCCGATGGAACTTTCCACATATTTCCGCATCAATACGCAGGAATCCGGGCAGTTTGAACGCACGCTTATTGTTGCAGAAGAAGGCGGTTATGTTGCCTACAACGAAGGCTGTACGGCTCCGCAGTTTGATACAAATCAATTACACGCGGCGGTTGTCGAACTCGTCGCATTAGACGATGCCGAGATCAAATATTCAACTGTGCAGAATTGGTATGCGGGTGATGAGAACGGCAAAGGCGGAATCTATAATTTCGTTACAAAACGCGGTGCGTGCCGCGGTAAGAATTCAAAAATTTCGTGGACTCAGGTTGAAACAGGTTCGGCGATAACCTGGAAATATCCGTCTGTGATCCTGCAAGGCGATAACTCGATCGGTGAATTTTATTCGGTCGCACTGACGAACAATAAACAAATTGCCGACACGGGAACAAAAATGATCCACCTCGGCAAAAACACTACTTCTACGATCATTTCAAAAGGAATTTCTGCAGGACGTTCGAATAATTCATATCGCGGTTTGGTAAAGATCATGCCAAAAGCGGATGGCGCAAGAAATTATACGCAGTGCGATTCAATGCTCATCGGTGATAAATGCGAAGCGAATACATTTCCGTATATTGAGGTAATGAACAGCAGCGCACGTGTCGAACACGAAGCAACAACATCAAAAATCAGCGAAGACCAACTCTTCTATCTACAGCAGCGCGGAATCTCCCAGGAAGATTCGATCTCGCTCATCATCAATGGTTTTTGCAAAGAAGTTTTTAAGGAACTGCCGATGGAATACGCCGTCGAAGCAACAAAACTCTTGGGCTTGAAACTTGAGGGAAGCGTCGGTTAATGGAATTTTGGATAGATGTATTGGGTTGGATGGGTGCGTTGCTGATCTTATTGGCATACGCACTTATTTCTTCTAAGCAAGTGGAAGGAAATTCGCTTAGCTATCAAATGCTTAATATTTTCGCGAGTATATTTTTGACGGTCAAACATTTTTTATTACGGCGCGATTCCGTCAACTCTGGTAAATATTATTTGGGCGATTATTGCTGGGTGGGCGATTTTTGCAATATTGAAAAGTTGGAAGAAAGGGAATGCAGAAACACTCACTAAGTAAGTGTGTGATTCGTAGATCAACAGGAGCACCCTTACTTCGTGCGGGTTTCTGCAAATAAGAAAATGGATTTCCGCAGTGAGGAATTTATGCAGCTTTTGCAATATTACGGAATAGATTGGCTGGCAACAATTCTCGGTTTGACGGGCGTTTATTTGCTTGGCAACAAAAATAAGATCGGTTTTATTGTTTTTATGGCAGCGAGTGCGAGTTGGGTCACGTTTGGAGCACTGATTGGGAGTGTTCCGGTAATAATCGGAAGTTCAATTTTTTTCCTGATGCATTTAAGAGGATTTATAAACTGGACCAAAGAGGCAAAAGATCTGCAGGAAAAGATCATCGGATGAGAACACACACGGAAGAAACACAAGCAAGTACAACGCCGGATCTGGCGTTGCAGTATTTACGCGAAGGCAACCACCGTTTTGTCAATAATCTGAAGAGCCATCGCAACCTCCTCGAACAGGTCAACGAAACCCGCGATGGACAATTTCCGTTTGCTGCGGTGCTGAGTTGTATAGACAGCCGCACGTCTGCCGAATTGATTTTCGATCAGGGATTGGGGGAAGTATTCAGCATACGGATCGCGGGAACTGTAATAAACGAAGATGTATTGGGCTGTATGGAATTTGCGTGCAAACTATCCGGCTCGAAATTGGTTGTCGTTCTCGGACATACAAAATGCGGGGCTATCAAAGGGGCTTGCGACAGTGTACAGATGGGCAATCTTTCTACACTTCTTAACAAAATTCAGCCATCGATCTATTACGAAAAAACGGTTACTGAAAATCGTAATTCGGAAAACAACGAGTTTGTCGAGAAGGTTTCGAGAATTCAAGTGAAAAGAAGCGTTGAGGAAGTGATCGAGCGAAGCATTATCCTGCGCGAGATGATCGAAAACAAAGAAATTGGCTTGATCGGTGCGGTTTACGATATTGATACGGGCCAGGTCGAATTTTTAGAAGATACATTTATGTTTGGCGAGATAAAGCACTTTTTTCTGAATGTTTCAAAATCGGGTAGGGCTTCGACTTAGGTATGCGATTTTTGAAGTTTGGAAACATAAAATTATGAGTCTTTCGATCTTTCAGGTTGATGCGTTTACGAAAAAACCTCTGAGCGGAAACCCGGCGGCGGTTTGCCCTCTGGAAGAATGGCTTGAAGACGATGCAATGCTGAAGATCGCGATGGAAAATAATCTCTCTGAAACGGCTTTTTTTGTAAAGAGAGACGAAGTTTATGAGCTTCGCTGGTTTACACCGACTGTCGAAATGGATCTTTGCGGCCACGCGACCCTCGGCTCGGCCTATGTGATCTTTAATTGTCTTGAGCTTGAAGACAAAATCGTAAAATTCCATTCGCATCGGAGCGGAAATTTGAGCGTTGAAAAACAAGGCGACGTGCTGGTAATGGATTTTCCAAAATTCGGTTTGAACGAGTTGGACACTTCCGAAGAATTGATAAGTGCCATTGGGAAAAAGCCTTTAGATCTTTGGGAAACACAAGGGCACATGGCGATGCTTTTATTCGAAACGGAAGAAGAAATTATATCTTTGGAGCCTGATATGTCTGCTTTAATGAATATTCCGTATGACGAGGTTATCGTCACCGCTAAGGGAACGGATGCGGATTTTGTTTCGCGCCTTTTCGCACCCAGGATTGGAATTCCCGAGGATCCCGTGACTGGCGCAACGCATTGTTCGCTAATCCCTTATTGGGTGGAAAGACTCGGGAAAGAAAAACTTTACGCGCGACAGCTATCAAAGCGCGGTGGCGAATTATTTTGTGAATTAGACGGCGACCGCGTAAAAATAGGTGGAAACGCCGCACTCTATATGAAGGGCGAAATTTATATTTAAGGAAAATTATTGAAAAATGTTATTAGAAGTTAAAGATCTATACGTAGCAATTGACGGTACAAGTATTTTGAAAGGGGTGAACCTGCAGATCAAGAAAGGTGAAGTTCACGCGATTATGGGACCAAATGGTTCGGGGAAATCTACGCTGGCGAAAGTGCTGGCGGGACATCCGAGTTATGAAGTTACGAAAGGCGAAATCAGTTATGACGGCAAGAATTTGCTAGAAATGGACCCGGACAAGCGTGCGAGAGAAGGGGTTTTTATGGCGTTTCAATATCCGGTCGAAGTTCCGGGCGTTTCAAATTCGCAATTTTTGCGGCTCGCTTACAACGAGAAAATGAAACACCAGGGACGTGAGGAATTGGATCCGCTTGAGTTTAACGATCTGCTAAAAGAAAAAGCAAAGATCGTCGATATGAGTTCGGACTTTTTTAAGCGTTCGGTAAATGTAGGTTTTTCGGGCGGCGAGAAAAAACGAAATGAGATTCTACAAATGGCGGTTCTTGATCCGAAATTGGCTCTTTTGGATGAAACCGATTCAGGACTAGATATTGATGCTTTGCGGGTAGTAGCCAATGGCGTTAATCAACTCAAAAATAAAGACAACGGGATCATTCTCGTGACCCATTATCAGAGACTTCTAGACTACATCGTACCTGATTTTGTACACGTTTTAGCCGGCGGAAAGATCGTCAAAGAAGGCGGCAAAGAATTGGCAATAGAACTTGAAGAAAAAGGCTACGACTGGGTGAAGGCGGCGGGTAATTAAACTTTTGCGTTTCTTTGAGTTAAAAAAACTCAACCGCAAAGATCGCTGAGGTAAGCGCGAAGTACGCGAAGATAGAAAATGGAGCAGGTTTTACGCATCGGTTTGCCGGTTTATTTTGCGGCATTTTTTGGAGTTGCTTTCGTTTGGCGTTCTTATGTTGTTTGGAAAGAAACTGGGGTAAACCCTTATGTTTTAGGCAGATCGGATAGTGCATATGATTTTCTTGGCTTTGCTTATCGGCTGAGCCTGGCAATGAATTTTGTTGCGATTTTTCTGTATTCGTTTGTGCCGCCATTATACGGATACATCGCTCCAATTCGCTGGCTTGAAATTTTGCCGCTTCAGGTTTTTGGTTTGATTCTGCTCTTTGCGACATTGATCTGGATTGCAATCGCTCAAAAACAGATGGGCGGATCCTGGAGAGTAGGGATCGACATAGAGGTCAAAACTGATCTGGTTTACAAGGGTTTGTTTACTATTTCCAGAAACCCGATTTTTTTCGGGATGAGAATCGCTGTTGTGGGTTTTTTCCTTGCGATTCCAAATGCCCTGACGTTTTGCTCAATGATCTTGAGCGATATGTTGATGCAAATTCAGGTGAGGCTCGAAGAAAAACATTTAAAAAAATTACATGGCGGGAAGTATCTGGATTATAAGAAAAAAGTACGGCGTTGGATTTAGAAAATTTGAAATGAGAATTCTACGGGCAGGTCTTGTGCCTGCCAATGATCGAAGTGAAAGAAGTTTGACAAAATGAGTTTACAAACAGGAAAAGAAACAATTTACGACACGAGATTTAAAGCGAGCATAGAAAGCTCGGATCAGCCTGAGCGGCTGAAAGATTTACGTACGAAGGCATTTATATATTTCACCGAAAATGGATTTCCGACGACGAAAAACGAAGAATGGAAATACACGGACGTGAGGGAAATTGCTGCTTCCGAATGGTCCGAGCTATCGGATGTAGAGCGTGGTTTGAGCTCGGAAACGGGAAAACTTTTATCAAAAATCGAAATCGGCAATCGTGTGGTTTTTGTCGATGGAGTATTTAGTAGCGAACTGACAACGCTTCCCGATCTGCCGGAAGGTGCGAGAGTTTTGAGTTTTGCGGAAGCCTTTCAAGACGAAACATTTAAGGCAAATATAGCGAAATGCGTTGAATACGATTTCAACGGTTTTACGGCCTTAAATACAGCCTTTATTGAACAAGGTGTTTTCATCCACGTTCCAAAAAATACAAAGATTGAGAATCCGATTCATCTGGTTTTTATCGGCGAAAATGAAACCGCAAATTTTTCGCGGGTTTTATACGTCGGCGAAACCCTAAGCGAAGCGGAGATTGTCGAGCATTATACGCGCTCAGGTGAGATAAAATATTTTACTAATGCCGTTGTCGAGATTAAATTGGCGGACAATGCAAAACTTGTTCACACAAGAGTGCAACGCGAATCTCATAAGGCTTTTCATTTTGTGACCACACAAGCCAATTTAGGTCGCGCAAGCATTTACGACAACACTAACATCACGCTCGGGGCAAAACTTTCCCGCCACGATCTAGATTTGAGTTTTAACGGAGAAGGCGGAGAGGCTTGGATCGACGGATTGTACTTGGTCGAGGATGGACAGCACACGGACACGCATTCGCGGATCGATCATCGTGTGAAAAATTGTGTTTCGCATCAGAATTATAAAGGAATTCTCGACGGCAAATCGCGGGCGGTTTTTAACGGAAAAGTTTTCGTTCACAAGAACGCAAGTGGAACGGACGCGAATCAATCGAATAAAAATTTACTGCTCTCGAATGAAGCAAGGGTTGATACAAAGCCGCAGCTTGAAATTTTCAACGACGACGTAAAATGCGCCCACGGTGCAACCGTTGGGCAGCTCGAGGAAGAGGAGTTGTTTTATCTGTTAAGCCGCGGATTGAACGAGAATCTGGCGAGAAATTTATTAACGTACGGTTTCGCGGAAGAAATTATAAACAAGATCGAGATCGAATCTATCAAAAAGCAGTTGGATGAAGCTGTTTTGAATCGGCTCCATGCAAGACTGGAAGCCTAAAAAATGGAAACGTTACCTGTCAGCAATCAGATGGAATTATTCGAAGATTTTATTTTCGATACAAAAAAACAGCTGGATGCTTTGAATTACATTCGAAGTCAAGCAAAAATTTCCGAAAAAGCCGAAATCGCAACGACATTTCAGATATACGATGAATTATTGCGTTTTCTCTCTAGAATGCTCTGGGAAATAATTGTTCTGAATTTATATAGCATTTTTCATAACCCTACGGGGGTAAATATATATTGGTATTTGGGAAAACTAAAGGAAGTTACTCCAGAGCTTTCACAGCGGATTGATATAAAAGAAGATGAGGTCGATAACCTCAATTTAGATAAGGTTAAAAAACTTAGGGACAAATGGATTGCCCACAAAGACAAGGAAGCGTTTGAAAACCCCCAGATCTTTTGGGAACCAGGAAAAGGTTTACACATCCCAGAAATGGATGAGTTGTTGGGAAAAGCGATTGAAATTGTTCAACTAAATGGGACAATTTCAGATTTGACGGGTCATGGCGTTGAGAAACTATTCGCCTTGATCGGCCTGCTAGTAACTGAACATCCAGACGCTATTAATACGTTGGAAGAATATAAAATAATTCCAACACCGGAAGTGTGGTAGTGATTATGAAAGCAGTAAAAGAAATGAAGGAATTTGACGTAAATAAAATCCGAGACGATTTCCCCGTTTTGTCATCCACCGTAAACGGGAAACCCCTTGTTTATATGGACAATACCGCGTCTTCGCAGGTGCCGAATTTGGTGATTGAGCGGGGTGCGGAATATCTCAAACATGAACATTCAAATGTCCATCGCGGCGTGCATTATTTATCGCAGAAGGCGACGACCGAATATGAGGCGGCGCGCGAGAAAGTGCGCCGGTTTATAAATGCGAAGGAAGCGAAGGAATGCATTTTTGTTCGCGGCACGACCGAAGGGATAAATTTGGTGGCGAATGGTCTTGGGCGGAAGTTTTTAGGCGAAGGTGATGAAATAATTATTTCGCAGATGGAGCATCATTCAAATATCGTTCCCTGGCAAATGATCGCCGAAGAGCGTGGCGCAAAATTGCGCATCATCCCAATGAACGAAACGGGCGAACTGATCATCGACGAATATGAAAATCTCTTAAACGAACGAACAAAGATCGTTGCCGTAGCTCACGTTTCAAATTCTATCGGTACGATCAACCCGATCAAAGAAATGATCGAAACGGCTCATAAATTCGGGGTTCCGTTTTTGGTTGACGGTGCGCAAGCCGCACCGCATATGCGAATTGATGTTCAGGATCTGGATGCGGATTTTTACGCTTTTTCAGGTCACAAAATGTTTGCGCCGACGGGAAGCGGCGTGCTTTACGGCAAAAAAGAATATTTAGAGAAAATGAATCCGTATCAGGGCGGCGGTTCGATGATCCGCACCGTTACGTTTGAGAAAACCACCTATGCGGGCTTACCTGAAAAATTCGAGGCGGGAACGCCCGCGATCGCTCCATGCATCGGACTGGGTGCGGCGATCGATTATATGAATTCGATCGATCTCGATGCTGCATTTGCACACGAACACGAATTGACACTTTACGCACTCGAACGTTTGGCCGCACTCGATGGCGTAAGAATAATCGGTACAGCAACTGAAAGAGCTTCGGTAATTTCATTTACGATCGAAGAGGTTCACCCGCACGATATCGGCACAATTCTCGATCAGGAAGGAATCGCCGTCCGCGCCGGACATCATTGCGCACAGCCTGTTATGGAATTTTATGGAGTTCCGGCTACGGCTCGTGCGAGTTTTGCTTTTTATAATACGAAAGAGGAAGTTGATGTGCTGTGTGATTCGATTCAGAAAGTGATCGATGTTTTTGCGTGAAACATGTCGCTGAAGGTGACAAAGACAATAGCCTGGGGTGAAACCCCAGGACGGATGAGTCAAACTCTTGCTCGCCGAAGGTGAGCAACAATTTATTGACAATTCATGCGACGCCTTCAGCGTCGGATCCGTGCTTTGTTATTTCCAGGGTGGCGGCGAAACGCCAG
>JBGTGX010000134.1:0-5363 GCA_041746475.1 Pyrinomonadaceae bacterium
CTATAAATCGTCGGATGGGTTAGAAATTCCTGCGTACCTTACCCTACCAAAGGGCATTGCAGCAAAGAATTTACCCGTCATAATTTTCCCGCATGGTGGACCGTGGTCCCGAGACAGCTGGGGTTATGATACGTTTGCCCAATTTCTCGCGAATCGCGGCTATGCTGTTCTTCAAATGAACTTCCGTGGCTCGACCGGCTACGGTAAGAAATTTCTCGATGCCGGCAATCAAGAATGGGGTCAGCTGATGCAGGATGACGTTACATGGGGCGCAAAATATCTGATAGACAAGGGAATTGCCGATCCGAACCGAGTTGGGATAATGGGCGGAAGCTACGGCGGCTATGCTACGCTCGCGGGTGTAACCTTCACTCCTGATACCTATGCCGCGGCGGTTGCTATTGTCGCCCCTTCAAATCTGATTACTTTGCTCGAAGCGATTCCGCCATATTGGGAAAGTTTCCGCAATGTTTTTTATAAGCGAATGGGTGACCCGAACAACGAAGAGGGTAAAGCACAACTAATGCGCCAATCTCCGCTAACCCATGCTCACAAGATCAAAACACCGTTGCTGGTTGTCCAGGGTGCCAATGATCCGCGAGTAAACAAACGCGAATCGGATCAAATCGTTGTAGCTTTACGTGACCGAAATTATCCGGTTGAATATCTTGTCGCCCCAGATGAAGGGCATGGATTTGCTCGACCAATTAATAACCTTGCGATGGTCGCCTCGGCCGAAAAATTCCTTGCAAGACACCTCGGAGGTCGTTATCAAAAGTCGGTTACGCCTGAGGTGAAAAAACGGCTGGACGAGATAACGGTGGATCCAAAAACCGTCGAACTTCTGAAAACCGTTCCGATGGATTCTGCGCCCGGTATACAATTGACGGGCAACTGGAATATGTCAGCCGATGCAGGCGGGCAAACTTTACCGATAAATGTCTCAATAAAACAGGACGGAGCGGAGTTCGCTGGCACTGTCTCGTTACAATTTGGTAATGGTGTAATTGAAAACGGAAAAATTTTCGGCAACAATTTCGTTGCAACGGTAAAGATCGATTTTCAAGGCTCTCCGCTGGAACTAAAAATGGTAGGCAAACTCGAGAATCAGAAAATGATAGGAACGATGGAAGGAGCCGGTGTACCGTTCGTTAAGTTTTCTGCAAACCAGGTGAAATAATATTAGTCGATTGAGGCGTCTGTAAATCCAACAAAATTCGGCTCGGGCGTAAGCTCGATGCCGAATTTTTCTTTTACTTGTTTTTCAATAACATTTTTGAGATCAAGAATTTCTGAAGCCGCTGCGCCACCCTGGTTTGATAGCGCAAGGGAGTGTTTTGTGGAAAGTCCAGCATTTCCCATGCGAAAACCTTTTGCAAATCCCGCATTCTCAATCAGCCATGCGGCGGGAATTTTCACATATCCATCGTTTACGACGTAAAAAGGTAAATTCCCAAAACCGTTCACTTCCGTTGTCACCCTTATCTTCTCAAAACTTTCTTTAGAAATTATGGGATTCTTAAAAAATGAACCCGCCGATTGTGCGTCGAATCCTCCCTGACGAACCCGCATTCCCTTTTTTTCCCGTATTTCAAGCACCGCTTCGCGGGTTTCCCGTAAAGTTGGGATTCTATCGTTGAACCGATCTTTTAGATCTGCATATACAATTTTTGGTGTGCCGGCGCGTTTGAGCCTATATGTCACTCTTAATACGATGTAGCGATCTTTCTCAGTCGTATTAAAAATACTTTTTCGATATTCAAAACCGCACTCACTATTTCGGATCGTCTCAACCTCTTTGTCCCTTCGATCAAACACTTGGACTGAAACGATCGATTCCGAAGCCTCTTGGCCATATGCACCGACATTTTGTATCGGTGTTCCTCCGACAAGCCCGGGGATTCCGCTCAGACATTCAACCCCTGCAAAATCATTTTCAACACAGAACTCAACGAAGTTGTCCCATTCTTCGCCTGCTTCCGCAGTCACCAAAACTACCGATCGATCTTCTTCCTCAACCGAAATTCCGCTAAGCCCAATTTTAATAACCAGACCAATGAATCCTTGATCGGATACGAGTATGTTGCTGCCTCCGCCTAAGACAAAAACCGGAAGTTTTTCGCTCGCCGCAAAAGATAGGGCGGCGATTAACTCATCAATACTTTTGACTTCGACGAAAAATCGGGCCAAACCGCCAATCTTAAAAGTTGTGAAGTCAGCAAGACTTATGTTCTTCTGAATTTCCAGTTTAACGGTCATAATAAAAGGAAGCTAAGATATTAACCTCTTAGCTTCCAAGTCACAATTCAAATTTATCTTGCCTTAGGCGTTTCCACGTAAGATTGTTTCCAATTGATTAGCAAGCTTCCTGCTCAAGGGCTGAAGACGTTGCTGAATCTTACGTGCTTCCTTTTTGTCGCCACTTCTGTATTCAGCCTCTCCGAGGTAAAACAATGCCCAGATGTTTTTGTCCTCCTGTTTCAGAACCTTTTGGAAAAGTTTAATTGCCTCACTGTATTTCCCTAATTTGCTGTACGCAACACCAAGTTCCTGCATTGCCGGCCCCCAATCTTTTTGGAGGCTATTTGCCTTTTCAAGGGCTTTAGCAGCTTCAAGGTATTCGCCCAGATCATTCAGCACGACACCGAGATTGAGATATGCCGCTACGAATGATGGATCAAACTGCACAGCTTTTGCTAGCGCCGGTTTCGCTTCCCGCAAACTTCCCTCGATCATCGAACGAGGCTGATTATAGCTACGATCATACGCAGCTTGATTCAGATAAGCCCAGCCTAAATTCGCATAGCTTATCGCGTCAGACTGCAATTCCGCTGCCTTCTTGAAGTTTTCGATCGCAGGTTTCCATTTTTCTTGACGTCCCAGCACAAAGCCGTAATTTGAATAAAGTTCAGCATCGTCTTTGATTCTTGATACCGCAATTCTGTAATTTGTTACTGCTTTATCAAACTCTTCGAGCTGCCTATATCCTTCTGCCATATTTGCGTAGCTTTCACTGTAAATCTTCTTCAGGTCTTCAGTCTGATTGCTATTAAACTTAATAGCCTGTGCGAAAGCCTTTGTCGAATCCACCCATCGTTCCTGGTTGTAGTAAGCCACTCCGAGATCAAACCAAGCCGGTACATATTTATCGTCAAGCTGAGTCGCCCTCTCAAATTCTTTTACTGCATCCTTTTCACGACCCATTCGGTTCAGGACCGCGCCAAGATAATAGTGCGCATCTTCATTGGAATCATCAAGCGCAATTGCCTTTCGAAGCGCGGTTTCCGCTTCAGCGTCTCTTCCTTGTTTGTATCTGATCAAGCCGAGGAAATACTGCGTTTCGGCGTTATTCGCATCGCCGGACAATGCCGCGACAACGAGTTCGTCAGATTTTGCGATCTCACCTTCCTGATAATAAATAATCCCTAACGGCAATTTTACTTGATTGAAGTCCGGATCGAGGGAGAGTGCTTTTAAATAATCAGATTTCGCATCCTCGTCTTGATCCAAAGAATCGTAATACTGTCCGCGACCAGCCCACGCTGAAGGGTTCAACGGATCGAGTTTTACAGCTTCATCGTAATAACGTTTTGCCTTGCCATAATCGTCTTCTTCAAGCGCATCATCACCCTTTCGTGTGTATGATTCACTAAGGCCAAGTAACGCATCTTTGTTAGATTTATCCAACTCGACCGCCTGTTCATAGGCCAAGATAGCCTTATCGATCTCTTCACGTTCGATATAATACTCAGCCAGTCCAGCAAAAACTACTGAGGCTTCTTGCGGCGACTTTCGTTCTAATTCGACAACATCGATTTTTGCGAAGTCCTGAGGATTAACCTGCTTCGTGCTTCTTCGATTTCGGTTGCTTTTAGCTACTGCCCGCGATTGTCGCGAGATCCTCGCTTGTGTGTCTTTTCTTTGCTCCGTTGACCGTTTTGCTCTAGAACGCCTTGATGGAAGTGCTGATTCCTTTCTTGCTTTTTGTGCCTTCCGAAAAACAAACGCGCTCGATCCGCCCGTGACGCTAGAACTTGTCACGATCGACTGCCCCCGTAAAGGAAGACTTGCAATTAAAAACGCCCAAATTAATAGATACGTAACAAAGACTTTTCGAAGTTGTTTTCTTAAACCCATAAAATCCTCAAGTTTTTTTGATGACCAAAGTACCGAATTATATCGTGATTCTGCTTTCAATAACAGGCAAATGCATCTTTTACGATGCCTGTAAGCCCTTGAACGTTTTCCGCCGCCTTTTTTGCCAAAATATCTTCTTGCTATTCCTATTCGTCTCGTTTAAATTATGTCATACCGAACAAATCGAATATATATTCATTGGTCAAACTCAAATCCAATTAGGATATCGAGTCGAAACTCAATAAACAAAGGAGATTTTTGCCGATAATGAAAGCATTCAGCACGGAAAATTTACGCAATTTGGCTATCATTGGACACGGCGACGCAGGTAAAACCCAGCTCGTCAGTTCACTTTTGTACGTTGCCGGAGTAACCCCGCGATTAGGAAAGGTTGATGAAGGCACGACGACAACTGATCATGACGAGGATTCAATCGAAAAGAAAATATCGCTCAATAACAATTTTGCCCACCTTGAATATAAAGATTTCAAAATGAATTTGATCGATTCCCCGGGTTACGCCGCTTTTGTTGCACACGCTCGCCCGGCATGTCGGGTAGCCGACCTCGCGTTGGTCGTTGTTGATGCCGTAAACGGAATCGAAGTTCAAACTGAACGGACGTGGAATTATGCAAATGAATTTATGCTTCCGCGTTTTATGATAATTAATAAGCTCGATAAAGAGCGCTCCGATTTCGGACATGCCGTTGAAACTGCAAACGCTTCATTTGCACGATCGATCGTTCCATTCACATTGCCAATTGGCACCGAAGAAAACTTCAAAGGGATCGTCGACGTTGTCCATATGAAAGCCTATGAATTCGGTGATAAAGGTCAGGCTAAGGAAATTGATATTCCTGAAGACGGGCGGGAAGTATTTGAATCGACACGTGAAAAATTGATCGAGATAGTAGCGGAGTCTGATGATGATTTACTCGAAAAATATTTTGAGGACGGTACTCTTTCGGAGGAAGACTTAATTCCAAATCTTTCAAAGGCGATCGCCAAGAGTAAACTTTGCCCGGTATTCGCTGTTTAATTCAAGCTTTAAATCACCTGACTGATCAGGTAAAAAAGTTCCTGTACCTACATTGGGTGATCTGTATGTGCCAGGGCCCACACTCCTGCTTCTAAATGCTCTTACACTATTGTTACCCCCCACAAAAAATTGTTTGATGAAGGGCAATGAAATGGAATTGCCATATGGATAGCCGAGGCCAATAATAA
>JBGTGX010000135.1:0-10744 GCA_041746475.1 Pyrinomonadaceae bacterium
CAGACTCAAGATAATGGTTCCAATTATTAAGACAGTAGCTTGTCGTAAATTCTGTTTCTTCATTTTGATTCCTCCAAATACAAAAAACTCTACAAGGTTTAAACCGAAAATGGTTCGTTCTTCTGAAATTGAAGAACGAACCATCGATTCGATACTTGCAAATTTAATTGCGTTTTTTGTCCGAAGTTATCTAGTCGCCATTTTTTATCAGCACGGGCACCGCATTTGAGTCTTCAAATTTCGGAGCGATCCGCCAGCTTTTATCCCGATAATCCCTATACTCGGAAGCTACGTATAGATTTTCCTTCTCATTCCGATTTGAAAGCCATTGAAAACCGTTTAAGACACTTGATGATTCGATTCCTGACCAAATTTTTTCACTTTTCACGTGCCGCGTTCCGTATTCATCCTTTACGTAGAAGTGATAGACGAGCATACTTCGGGTTTCGTCCTCCGGAACCGCCCTGACTTCGTGCGAAACCATCAGCAAGCCCGTGCTCGTGTCAAAAACCGCCTGATTAAGACCGGTAGAAAAAACCTTGTCTGCAAAAACTCTCGGTCTTTTTGGTTTACGATGTCTGCGTTTTCGTTTGCTGCACGAATTCCTTTCATTGCTATAGGAAAACGCCACCATCCGATCAGGAGTCGAATAAAACAAGCCCGTAATTACAGCACTTGTTCCAACGATAAAGGTGAAAAGTATTAGGCCTGCTATATGTTTTGTCATAATTATTCTCCTATGCGGTTTCTCTTTTAGAACGATAATAACCGATTGCGTTGCAGCATGACAATATTATTTCGGCAAACTGGGTAATTATTCCCGAATATTCTCAATCCGTCTCATAAAATCTCGATTCAATTCGATTATCGATCTCCACCCCGAGAATCCGCGTTAAATATGGATAGGTCTTTGGCTCGGCCTCAAATTCATCCGCCCCTAGAAACATCTCGGCTTCGGCGATCGCCATGTGTGCACCTTCGATCTCCATAAACAGGCCAAAAGGCAGCTCGTCCAAAACAACTTCGACTTCCCGAAACTTCCATTTCTTTCTTCGTTTTTCATAAACGATTCGCAATTCGAACCCCAAGCGCTCGACGATTTTTGCCACTTCATCGGGCGATTCGATCTCGGATTCATGCTCGATATGTTGCTTCATTCCCTCGCCTCCGGAAATAAACTGTTTGAATGTGAGAGTGTTCTTAGTTCCGGTCTTTCGAACACGGATCACTCCGCCAATCTGCTTGAGATACTCGTTTCCATAAAGCAGATTCTCCTCAAAGTCTTCGCCGAGAAATTCAGCCTTAAATTCAAGCAGGTCCTCTTCCACCTGAGCACGTTGCTCCTCGGTCACGCGATACTTTTTTTCGATTTCAATTGCCATCAGTTAATTTTTGAATTTCAACATCTGATTTTCAAATAATTCAGCTCTCGGTTTTTCCTGCTGTTATTCGCGAGGAAACCATTATCGCAGTGATTTTCAGTGCTTCCCGCAATAATGGTTCGACACGCTTTGCCGAAAGCAATTCTCCTTCGATTATCATTACCAACCAGAAAGCTGTTTCATCAGCTTCGTCAACCACTATTACGAGTTTCGAAAAAAACTCCTTTTTCGAACGCCCGCGGCATGCAGCTCGATAGTTTGCCGCAACCGATGTAGCCGAGCGAGGCAGCTGATTTGACACGGTCCGACCAGTCACACCACCTGAGGCAGGGAATCAATCAATTTTAATACGCGTAATGCAAAGCTCTTAGTTCGTATCTTTAGGTCATTTTCTTTTTGCTGCAAAACTCGCACTCCTCCTTTCGATTTTATTCTAAATTTGAAAATCGTAATTCTTCATTTTTGAAAAATCCATTTCCACACTTCAGGAATCGTTGCGCGTTTACCATACATCAGCATTCCTATCCGATAAACCCGTGAGGCCACCCATACCAGACCAAGAATTGTCAACGCGTTCAAAACAATGGCGAGCGCAATTTGCCAAAACGGCGGCGTTTCGGCGAGGATTCTGACCGGCATCACGATCGGTGCAAAAAATGGAACGATCGAAACCCAGAAAGACATTGATGAATTCGGATCGCGGACAACGGCGAAACAAAAATAGAGTGCAACGACAAGCAGTAATATCGGCGGCAATACCATTTGACCACCTTCCTGCATATTGGAGACCATCGAACCGATAAGCGCATAAATAGTTGCGTAAATAAAATAACCGAGCAGGAAAAATATAAAGAAGTATATGACAATTTCCGGTGAGATACTTGGAAGCGAAAAATCCATCCCTGCCACGATCGCATTTGCCAACCCGTAAGCGACAAGGACTGAAAGAGTGATAAGCCAGATAGCGAGCTGCGTGAGTCCGGCTAATCCAACTCCAACGAGTTTGCCGAAAAGTAGTTCGAAAGGTTTTGCGGATGAAAACAAAATCTCCGATATTTTTGTCTCTTTTTCCTCAACAATTGCCGCCATTATTGACTGTCCGTAAACCAGCAGGATTGTCATCAGAACCGAAGCGATAATAAAACCGGCCATTGGATCGGTCGAGCCGTCTTTGGTAGTTCCGGTTTCCGTAATTGGAATTGTCGTAAATTTCAACTTCCGGCTCAACTTCGTAAGAGTTTCTTCGCTGATATTCGCGCGAACCAAGCGTTGAGATCGAACCGCATCATTGACCGCATTTTGGAGAACACTGTTTGAAATAAAATCGCCTGCTTTTCGAGAGTAAAATTCAACTTCTGCGTTTTCGGAATCGATTTCTGCAGGAACAACAAGATAAGCATCCAGCTTATTTGCCGCGACTAAATTCTTAAGCTCATCCTGAATTTTAGCAGGCGATTTACCGTGTGCATCAAACTCGACAAAACCGAAGTTAGCTCCCATCGTATCAGCCACTTGTTCGAGCTGATTATTTTGTGCGTGATTCCGCTTTCGTGCTGATTCTTCCACCTTTGCCTTTGTTCGTTCTGCGATCTTTTCTCCCGAAAGATTGTCTTTTATGCGTTTACCGATTTCATTTTTTGGATCAACTATCGCTATTCTCGTTTGGTCACCCTTAATAGTGAATATCAACATCGGTACAACCATGAAAAACGCCAAGCCCACCGGCATGAGAAAAGTAGTGATCAAAAACATCCACGAAAAAACTACCTTCTTATATTCGCGCACCAAAACTGCTAAGAACTTATTCATATGTATTTAAGTGCGAGGTGAAAAGTAAGAAGTAAGACACTCTATTTTCGCTTCGCTGTTTTAATTGATGAAACCAATAATTTTTGAATTTCATCACAATCGCACAAAAACGATTCTGCAAATATTGACTCCAGAATTTCACTGTCGCGTAAAAGTCGCAACCAATAATGTGTTTCAACGGCTTCTTTATTCGCAATCTCAAGTTTGTGAAAAAAGTCCGCTTTAGATTCACCTTGAAACGCTTCTTCGATATCTGCCCCAATGGAGGCGCCTGAACGCAATATTTGCTTGGATAAAATAAACTCTCTCTCTGCTCATTTGAAAGATGTTGAAAGAGTTTAATAATTCGTAATGAAAGCTTAAATGGTTTTTCTTTTAAAATGCTACCCATTTTCTTGAGAGGAGACCTGTTTTCTGAGATTTCCCACTTCTAACTTCCAACTTCTAACTTCTAACTTCACCCGCTAACTTTTTCGATAAAGATATCGTGCAGGCTCGGTTCGATTAGTTCAAACTTGGAGACCGAAATCCCATCTCCGACCAACCTGCTAAGAAGTTTTTGCGGTTCGGCATGCTCTGCCAAGAAAACTTCCTTCTCGTCCGTGTGTTCTACGACTTTTGCTACCAAATTCGTATCGGCCAAAATTTCCTCAGCACCTTCACAACGCAGCGAAACGATATTTTTTCCGTAGCTCCCCTTGATCTCCCGCATGGTTCCCGAAAGCACCATTTTTGACTGGTTTATAAGGAGTATTTCATCACATAGTTTTTCCGCAGTTTCCATAAGGTGGGTAGAAAAAATTATCGTGCGGTTCTGTGATTTAATTTCTGCTATAACGTCTTTTAGAAACTCAACGTTTAAGGGATCAAGGCCCGAAAATGGCTCGTCGAGGATCAGAAGATCCGGCTCATGGATCATCGTCGCAATAAACTGCAGTTTTTGTGACATCCCCTTTGAAAGATTTGTAGTTTTCTTGGTTTTCCATTCCGAAAGTTTCATGCGATCGAGCCAGAAATCGATCCGTTTATCGGCATCATTCCGAGACACGCCCTTAAGCGCAGCGAAATATCGCAACTGCTCAACAACCTTCATATTTTTATAGAGCCCGCGTTCTTCAGGAAGATAGCCGATTCGATCTTGAACCTTTGGCGATAATTTTTGACCGAGGAGTTGAATTTCTCCATCGTCGGGATGCGTGATCCCGACGATCATTCGAATAGTCGTCGTTTTTCCTGCCCCGTTTGGCCCCAAAAAACCAAAGATTCGACCTGCACGAACGTTGAAGCTGAGGTTATCAACAGCCGTGAAATCACCGTATTTTTTCGTTACAGAATCAACCCGAAGGCTTACGTCGTCTTTGTTCATATGCTAAAATCAGAGCCTATCACAAACAAATACGCAGACGGAAGTTCTTTTGTTTGAAAGTTTATGGCGATAAATCAGCGGACCAAAAGTTTCCGAAAATGACAAAATCAAAACACTATTTTGTAATTCTTGGGTTATTAGCAATCGCTTTCGGAAGCGTAATTTTCCTCTCGATAGGTGAGATCTTCGCTGGCCCAATATGTCCGCCGATTTTTGGAATTCCTGCCTGCTATCTGTTGATACTCTTCATATCGGCTGCGCTGATTTCTCATCTTGTAAGGATAGGCGATAGAAACATTCTTTTTTTTATCGGAACCGGTCTTTCCCTTGCACTAGCAGTGTTCGCCAGCGTTTCGCAGATTAAAGGTTCAATTGAGTGCCCGAAGTTCTTAGCCGTCGTTCCGATGTGCTATC
The DNA here is from genome assembly GCA_041746475.1 of Pyrinomonadaceae bacterium. Classification (GTDB taxonomy): domain Bacteria; phylum Acidobacteriota; class Blastocatellia; order Pyrinomonadales; family Pyrinomonadaceae; genus Aridibacter. The sequence goes on from JBGTGX010000135.1 coordinate 4,972, forward strand.
TATCGCTGATCCTCTTCAGTTCGCTGATTTTTCTGAAAATAGATGAGTTACGCGGGCAGCAAGGTCGCACCTAAATCCTAAAACTTGCTAATGCGTGTTAATATAACCGGAAAAAAACTCGTTGGGAGAGAATTGATTTTTTATGAAAATATTTGAAAGGGTCGAACACGCCAAACGCTACAAAGACATCGCGATGCTGCTCGCAAAATATGGCCGCTCGGACTTGGTAAAACAAGCTGGAATGAACGATATTTTAGCCGAGGAGCAGGAGCTTTCGGAATTTGAGAGCGCCAAAGCCGATGAATTTGCAAAAGATTTGGAGGCTCTTGGAAGCACGTATATTAAGCTCGGACAGCTTTTATCAACGCGGGCTGATATTTTCCCGCAGGAATACCTGGACGCACTCGAGAGACTGCAAGATCATGTCGAACCTTTTTCTTTTGGTGAGGTCGAAAAAATTGTTTCGGAAGAGATCGGCGTGCGACTTTCAAAGGCCTTTTCCGAGTTTGACGACAAGCCTGCTGCCGCCGCTTCGATCGGGCAGGTTCATCGAGCAACCTTGCGAGACGGAAGGAAGGTCGTCGTCAAAGTTCAGCGGCCGGGAATACGCCGGGAAGTTTATCACGATCTTGAAGTGCTTGACGACATAGCTCATCTTCTTGACGAGAACACAGAATTTGGGAAGCGTTACGAGTTTCAAAATTCCCTGATTCACTTGAGAAAAAGCCTCCTTCGCGAACTCGATTACACGAAAGAGGCTGCGAGTTTAAAAATTCTGCACGAGAATCTTAAGCAATTCGAAAACATTGTAATTCCGCTTCCGATCGATGATTACTCTACTTCGAGGATCCTGACAATGGTAAGGGTCGAAGGGAAAAAGGTCACTGAATTGAGTTCTTTGGCATTGATGGAAATTAACGGCAAAAAACTCGCCGATGATATGTTTCACGCGTATTTGAAACAGATTCTCGTCGACGGTTTCTTTCAGGCTGATCCGCATCCGGGTAATATTTTTATTACCGATGAGGGAAAAATTGCCCTTCTTGATATGGGAATGATTGGGCGGCTGCTTTCTGGATTTCGTGAAAATTTACTTGATCTGCTTCTCGCTATCAGCGAAGGCCGCGGCGACAATGTCGCAAACATAGCACTGAAAATCGGCGAGGAGAAAAATGGTTTTCAAAAGGACGAGTTTAAACGCCTGATCGGCGAACTCGTAGTTTCTCATGACGATTCAAATCTCGAAAACCTTGATGCCGGTCGAGTCGTGATCGAGATCACAAAAATTTCCGCCGATACAGGTTTTCGACTTCCGCCGGAATTTACGCTGGTTGCCAAAACACTTTTAAATCTTGACCGCGCGGTTTACACTCTCGATCCCGAATTTGATCCAAACGCATCGGTTCGCCGCCATGCGGCCGGAATCTTGAGTGAAAGAGTGGTCGAGAGTGTTTCGCCGGGTTCGATATTGAGCAACGCAATTGAGGTTAAACAGTTTATCGAAAACGTACCGCCTAGCCTTAATAAGATCATGGATATTATCGCCAATAACGAATTGAAGCTAAATGTGGATGCGATCGATGAACGCACCCTTATGGTGGGTTTTCAGAAGGTTGCCAACCGAATCGCGATGGGTCTTGTAATAGCGGCGCTGATAATTGGGGCGGCGATGCTGATGAACATTGAAACGTCCTATAAGCTGCTGGGATATCCCGCCCTCGCTCTTATACTCTTCTTGGCGGCCGTTGCGGGTGGGGTTTTTATGCTCTACACGATCTTGTTCAATGACACGGATGGCAGTTGACCTTCGATGAAAGCAATATTATACGCACTAGGAATAATCTCATTGAGCCTAACGGTTTTACCGCTGTTCCGGTACAGTGCGTGGTGGATTCGTGTTGGAGATTTTCCACGTTTGCAAATAGCGATAATAAGTATCGCTGTGACCATGATTTTTGCTATATTCGGTAGGCCATTTAATTATTATAGCATCGCGCTGATCCTGCTTTTATCACTTTGTTCGGTCTATCAAATTTATAGAATAATTCCGTACGTGCCTTTCTATCCGAATCAGGTCGAAGAAACGAAACGCTCTAAACCGGAACGGGCGATCAAACTACTCATTTCAAATGTTTTGATTGAAAATCGCGACTCGAAGAAACTTATTCATCTAATTGCTGAGGTGAAACCCGATGTCGTCCTGCTTGCAGAATGCGATGAAAGATGGATAAAAGAATTGAAACAGCTTGACAAAGAATTTCAAACCTCTGTTAAAGTACCGCTTAATAATGGCTATGGCATGGCTTTCTATTCGCAACTTCAATTGACGAATACCGAGGTAAAATATTTAGTAGAAGATGATATCCCCTCTATTCACACCGACATCACGTTGGCGTCAGGCGATAAAATAAAGTTTTTCGGGCTCCACCCTCGTCCACCACTTCCCGGCGAGGCGACGACTTCCACGGAACGAGACGCCGAACTCGTTTTGGTCGGAAAGATCGTCCGGGATACGGAGATTCCGACGATTATAGCGGGAGACCTGAATGATGTAGCTTGGTCGCGAACAACGAATCTTTTTCAGAAAATAAGCGGAATGCTCGATCCTCGAATCGGACGCGGTCTGTACAGTTCGTTTCACGCGGATTATCCGTTTATGCAATTTCCCCTTGACCACGTATTTCACTCAAATCACTTCCGTCTCGTTGAGCTAAAACGCCTACGGCATATTGGTTCGGATCATTTTCCGATGCTGGTCGTCTTAAACATCGAAAACGTTGCGGATGATTCGCAAGAACAGCCTGACTCAAATACGGCGGAACGAAAAGAAGCAAATCAAATGATCAAGGATGCCGAGGAAAAAAAAGATAAAAACCTTCCCGATGTTGAAAGCAATTCAAAATAAAACGGGCCTAATCGATCCCAGCGAAATTAGAATACAAATAGATCGCCTATTTGCAAATTTTAGAGCCTGACCTGTCTCGCTGTCATCACAGAATCCACTTCTTTTAGTTTTTCAAGCACGCTGTTTTCGATTTCGGAATCGATTTCGACTACCGCTAATGCCTCGCCGCCTTCCTCATTTCGTGCTAAATAAAAACGTGCGATATTCACATTATTTTCGCCCAGCAGCGTACCGATTTTTCCGATAACACCTGGAACATCTTTACTTTTTGTAAAGAGCATATGTCCATGAGGTACAGCTTCAATCAAAAAGTCGCCAATTCTTGTGATCCTTCCCTTTCCGTCATCGTAAACTTTTCCGCACACCGTTTGTTCGGCGTTTTTTGTTGCTACTCTCGTACAGATATCGAAATTCGATGTTTTCTCGACCTGTTTGTAGCTGGTTGTTACATCAATTCCCCGCTCTTCCGCAATATGAATGGCATTTACCTGATTTATGCGGGAGGACACATTCTTTAGCAATCCCGATATAAATGCCCTCGTTACGGGAGCAACATCTTTCTCCGTTAGGGCTCCGGAGTAATCGATATTGACAGACGAAACCGCCTCCTTATCGAGCACCTGGGTTTGAAAACGGCCCAGGCTATCGGCCAGATCAATAAAAGGCTTCAAAAATTTTAGGTCCTCAGCAGCGAGGCTTGGCGCATTCACGGCATTTCGTAACTCACCGGAAAGCAAATAGTCACGAATTTGCTCAGCAACCGTAAGCGCTACCCCTTCCTGCGCTTCGGTTGTTGACGCTCCAAGATGGGGTGTTGTAATAATGCGCGGATTTTTGAGAAGCGGGGATTCTTTGTCTAATGGCTCAACATCAAAAACATCGAGCGCCGCACCCGCAACCGTTCCGTCTTCCACTGCTTCGAGCAGAGCGACTTCGTCAACCAGCCCGCCGCGCGCGCAGTTTACGATTCGCACTCCCTTTTTCATTTTCGAAAACGCGGCCTTCCCGATGATGCCGCGGGTTTCGTCCGTAACGGGAGTATGTATCGTGAGAAAATCGGCCTCGGCAAACACCGCGTCAAGCTCGCCGATCTCGATTCCCAGGTCATTCGCCTGATCTTCGGAAATGAAAGGGTCGTACGCGAAAATTCTCATTCCAAAACCTTTTCCGATCTTAGCGACATGTTTGCCAATTCGCCCCAGGCCGATGATGCCCAAGGTCTTTCCGTTTAGCTCAACGCCGACAAAACTTTTCTTATCCCAAGTCCCCGCCTGGAGTTTTGCGCTGGCTTGCGGAACATTCCGCGCCAAAGATACCAGTAAAGCCATCGTGTGCTCGGCAGTAGTAATCGTATTTCCATCGGGCGCATTCATTACGACAATGCCGCGTTCAGTTGCTGCCGCCACATCGATATTGTCTACGCCGACCCCTGCACGACCAATGACCCGGAGTTTCTTAGCTTTGTCCATAAGTTCAGCTGTAATTTTTGTTGCACTGCGGACAATCACACCATCTGCATCTTTGATACGTTTTGCCAATTCTTCAGGCGGAAGTTTTGTTTCTTTTACTACTTCAATACCGGCATCACGCAAAGGCGCGAGCTTTTCATCATTTACATCGTCGGCAATAAAAACTTTTATCGTCTGCATAAGTTGTTGATAACAAGAAGATTATTATTGTTGATTTGTAGTAATCTTAACACTCTATTTTCAAACTTATAAAGTCGTCAGTAGTTTTGATTAAATGCAGGTTTGGAGTATTCGCGAACGTTGCGAAGGTTAGGTTTATTTTCGGAGGAGTGATGCTTGCCTGTCGGCATTGGTTTCGTTTATTTTGGTAAACAAATCATTTTAACTTATGGAATTGTCGATATACGCAACGCTCAACTCATAAATTATGGAAATTTTTGTTTACAAGAACAGCGAGGGAAAACTTCGCGAAGACATTAGTGTCGAGGAGTTACCGGACCTGCTAAAAGATGATGACGCTGTAATTTGGGTCGATCTCGATATTCGGAACAAAGAAGATTTAGACGCTGCCGAAAATATATATTCGCGCCTGTTTAAATTTCATCACCTGACGATTGAAGACTGTCGTGAAGAGCGGAATCAGCCAAAGGTAGAAGAATTTTCCAATTATCTTTTTTTCATAGTTCATGGAATTCGAAACGAAACAAATACCGCAAACTTTGCGACGAAAGAGCTTGACTGCTATTTAGGCGAAAATTTTGTCGTCACGAATCGGAATGAGGATTTTCAAAGTATTGATTCGGTCAAAAAACAGGTAAGAAATAATCCCCGTGCATTCCAGCGAGGCGCGGCATATCTGCTTCATCAAATTTTGGATCGCATTGTAGATCTATACATGCCGCTTGTTGACGATTTCGATCTGGTAATAAATAGCCTGGAAGACCGGGTATATGAAATGGAGTCCGGCGACAACGCGATTCTTGAGGAAATTATGGACCTGCGGCGGAGTGTAGCCCGGCTGAAGCGAATCTCGACGCGTCAATTAGATGTGCTTCACAGAATTTCTCACGGTGAGTTTCCTCAGATTCCCAAAAATATCTTGCCGTTTTACCGCGACGTTCATGATCACCTTCTGCGGATCTACGATATGGCTGAGAGTTATAGAGATTTGGTTAGCGGCCTGTTTGAAATACATTTTAGCGTTACTGCAAACAAAACCAATGATGTTATGAAATTTCTGGCCCTAATTTCCGCAACGATGCTGCCGCTCACACTCCTTTCCGGCATCTATGGAATGAATTTTGAAAATATGCCCCTGCTGCATTCCTACTATGGTTACTACGTTACCCTCGGCATGATGGTATTGATCTTAGTTGGTCTGCTTATCTATTTTTGGCGA
>JBGTGX010000136.1:0-29839 GCA_041746475.1 Pyrinomonadaceae bacterium
ATTTTCACGCAATCGGAGAGCTGTTTCGAGATCCAAGTGATCCGATCACTTTGATCAAATTGAAGGAGTTTTATGAAATTCTTGAAAACGGTACTGATCGATGCGAGCACGTCGCGAATATTATTGAAAGTATTGTGCTAAAACACAATTAGGAAATCCGGAAGTTATGGACGCTCAGGCCGTAGCCTTTAGTTTGGTTGTATTCATCATTATTGTTGCTCTCGTTTTCGATTATGTGAACGGGTTTCACGATGCTGCGAATTCAATTGCGACCGTAGTTGCAACCCGCGTTTTATCACCCGGCGTAGCCGTTGCGTGGGCCGCATTTTTTAACTTTATTGCCTTTTTAGTTTTTGGGACAAGCGTCGCAAAAACCATCGGCGGCGGTATGGTCGATATAAATACGATCACACCCGGATTCAGACTATACGTTCTCCTTGCAGGCCTCCTCGGAGCAATCATCTGGAATTTGATAACCTGGTATCTAGGTCTTCCAACCTCAAGTTCACATGCACTCGTCGGCGGTTACGCCGGTGCAGCAATCACCGCTTACATCAGCCTGAAGGGTTTAGACGGAATTGAAGGTGTGCTGATCGCCGCCGGTTGGATAAAAACCCTTTCATTTATTATTCTCTCGCCGCTGATCGGAATGTCTTTGGGCTTCTTTTTTATGATTGCGGTTTATTGGACCTTTCAGCGTATAACCGTCTCAAAAGTTGATAAAGTTTTCCGGGTCGGACAGCTTTTCTCCGCGGCTGCGTTTTCGCTTGGGCACGGCGGAAATGACGCTCAAAAAACGATGGGAATTATCACGGCAGTTCTCGCCGCCGGAGGTTATCTGCAATACGCCGAAGGCGGAAAACTTCCCGCCGTTCCTTTCTGGGTTATTTTGGCAGCACACGCTGCAATCGGTTTGGGAACATTGTCGGGTGGTTGGCGAATTGTTAAAACGATGGGAACAAAGATCGTAAAACTACAGCCCGTCGGCGGATTCTGTGCGGAAACCGCGGGCGCCCTGACGCTTTTTGGAGCAACAATGACCGGAATTCCGGTTTCGACGACCCACACGATCACGGGTTCGATCGTTGGGGTAGGATCAGCTAAACGCCTTTCGGCCGTTAAATGGGGTGTTGCGACTCGAATAATTTGGGCGTGGGTTTTAACGATTCCGATGGCCGCAATAATCGCTTCTTTATCTTACGGTCTTATTATTTTGGTAGATAAGATTTTCCGGTAAACAATTGTTGCGCCCGCTTCATTCTACTTTTTCTTTGGCGGCTCTTCCTTGCCGCCCCAGTAGAATGCCCAAACCACAAGAAAATACACAAGAAGCGAGATAAAACAGAAAACCAAAAAGAAGATGAAGATCTTGGTATAAAAGGACATTGCGGGATTTTATCGTGAAAGTTACTTCCGCTCAACCGGAACCTTATTAAGCGTCCGCGTGGTGTCCTCGACAACACTGGCCGGGGCTTGTTTTGGTTCCTCGAGCTGGTTTGCATTTGCCTTTCCGATCTGCGGTGCTTCGTAAGACTCGGGGTAAGGTTGCGCTTTTTCCTTGGAAGCATGGCTAAGCTGCGAAATTTGACGGAGTGTAAGAAAAGAAATACCGAAGAGTGTCGCCAAATAAACTATCACGGTCATTATGACACCATCAGTCGGAAAACCATTCCCCAAAAGAATGGCGACCAATCCGACCAAGACACCGAATCCGGACGCGCCGATAATTGCAAATGCTACGGTCAATCTTTCCGCATCCGATTTCGATTCTCCGCTAATTCTCCCGCCGCAGCGGTTGCAAAAATTTAAGCCCGCTTTGACTTCGTTGCCACATTTCGAGCAATAAACCATATTATTTTTGGGGTGCTATCTTGTCTTCGAGCCAATCGGTCAGATCTTGAACGGTTTCAATATGAATCGGTTTCCCCTGCCACGCCTTATAAGCGAATACAAGAAGAAAGATCGTCGTAACTATGCTGAACACAGTTCCGATCGCTCCGGCCGCATCGCTCGCAAAACCTAAAAATCCAAGTACGGTCAGCACGATCCAGATTGCAATATGGGCTGCGATTCCCTGCGCTGCATGATAGCGCACTTTCGGCTCGCTCTTTGGAATAAAGATCAGCTCGACGATTCCCGCGATCAGACCGACAAATGCAAACGGAATATACGGCAACATCGTCAAAATGTTTTCCGGCAAGCTTATGCTTCCAATGCTGAGATTTTTCTTTGGTTCCGGATTAGCGGAATAAACTGGAATTGGCGAATTTGTTTCGTGATTTCCGCTATCGCGAAACGAGGACTCAAATTCGCCAAATTCCGCCCTGTTAAATTTTCGGGTCTGCTCCTCAGTTTCAACCGGATCCGCAAACTTTGTCGTTACCCCGTTCGAACCCTGCAAACCTGCAGTTTCTGCTTCCTCATCTCTTACCTGCTCGGGGAAATTAGGGTCCAGCGGATTTGTATCAAATTTTTTCTTTGCCTTTGCCATTATTAATCTTTATAACGATATTGTAGGCGCAATAGTTCGGAAAATCCAGTTTTTCCGGTATGTTCGGCCTATTTTGAAATTGCGTTAAACAACAAAGGAAATGTCGCCAACGATTGACCACGATATTGCGGACGAAAACCAAACAAGACTATTTTCCCTCTACCCATTTTCACTTCGACCAAGGCCGCTTTTCCGGCAATCTTTTCTTTACCGAGTGCCCAACCGGAAAGCAAAATTTCATCAGGATCTTCAGGATATTTCGCGATCACTTTTACCCGCGAATTGTCGAGGACCTCAAACGCCGGTGAATCTTCAAACCATGCAATTGATTTTTCCGGCATTCCTTTAGCAATTGGGTGCAAAGTATCTAATTCTGTCCGCAAGATCGAGCCCGGAATATAAAAATCCTTGTCCTTTAAACCTTTGAGTATATTTTTGACGGGCAAATCAAACTGCTCAATGGCAAAATCCGAAGAGCGGTTTAAAAAAACGAGCGTTCCGCCATCTTCGACGAATCTCTTAAGATTCTCAACGCCTTTCCCTTTCAGTCCACCCGTGTATTCCTTTGGCATTTTGCCATCTTCGTAGCCGTTTAAAATCTGTTGTGATGACTGATCAGGGAAAACAATTGAACTCAATTTCTTAAGTTTTTCTGAATTTATTTCCGAATTTGTAATTGAAGGGTATCCGGTGCAACATCTACGCAGTTCGCTATTTTTTTCAATTATCCAACGAGTCCACCCCTCATCCATCGAAGGGATTTCCGAGCGATAAACTCCCTGCAAAATAAATGAATCGGGACCTCTGCCACATCCGCAGTCTGTTCCGCCTCCATATCCGGTACCATCAAAGGTTTTATATTTAAAGAGGCCTTTGATCGCATCAACCTTGACGCTCATTAGTGACGATAATGTATGAGCCGTAACGTCATAGGGGGGAACCGGATCACCTTTCTCGTCCTTTAAATTCGGATAATTTTGATATTCCAAAAGGGTTTTGGCAAAGTTTCCATAAGGTTGATCCATGCGAACGATTCCCGTATTTCTTAAATACTTCGTTTTACCCAATTGAAAAGCTTGAGCATATTCAATCTCAACCCCGCCACGCTCCAATATTTTCAAAAGCTTCTGCCTTCTGAAACGTTCGTCAGAAGAATCATTTGTCGAGACATCCCCTAATGGAAAAACATAAGCAAATAACTCCCCGTCTTTCCTTGGCCTCGTGGCATCTTTTCCGATTTTATAGAATCGTTTGAGCCAAGCTTCACGATTATCCGCCGCATGTTTCATGAGGTAAAAGGCGCCGGTTGTCATGTAGTCCGTTATATCGCGCATTCCCCATTTGCCGCCGTTCCAGACAGGACCGAAATTTTCTGATTCTTTTTTTGCGTCAAAACCGCGTCTACCGCGGAGATCTTCAAACTTAATTTCAATCGGCGATGCAAGATTTGCCGAGGCGGTTTCGGATAGAATTCTCACTCCACCGTGATAATGGGAGTAGGCGCGTGCAGGCGTCCATGCGTCATAGGTCGTGTTATTTGTAATTCCTGCAAAATCTTTCCCGCGCATTTCTTTCGCTATATAGTTTCCGATCTCCGTGTATCCTTCGATTATTTCTTTTGGAACGTTTGGCTCAACCGGCGGCTCGTATGGCGGGATAAAAAATCTCGCAGCATTTGTGCCCTGCTGATGTATGTCGTGAACGATCTGCGGATGATAAACATTGTGAATTTTTTCGACAGTCAGCTGCGTTTCAACCTGTGTGAAGGCATACCAATCACGGTTATTATCGTGTCCGACGTATTTTTGATAAAGTTCGGGCGGCGATGTTCCTTCAAACTTTGTTCCGATAGTTTTGTCATACCAATTCTTTACAATATCGACACCATCGGGGTTGAGCGACGGAACCATTACAATGATTGCTTGGTCCAAAATCTTTTTGATTTCGGGTTCATTCGAACTCGCGAGTCGGTGGGCGATAAGTGTAGAGGCGAGTGTAGAACCCACTTCCGTCGAGTGGATCCCGTGTGTTATCAAAACAAAGGTTTTCCCTTGCTTGATAAGCTTCTCTGCTTCTTTGTCGCTCCGCTTTATCATTCGCGGATCGGCTAGCTTGTCATTTATCGATTTGTAATATTCGAGTTTCTTTAAATTCTCGGGCGAAGAAATAACCGCATAGGTAAAGGGTTTGCCTTCCGTCGTTTTTCCGATCTCTTTGAAAATCACACGGTCGGAAGCCGCATCGAGTTTTTGAAAATACTCCACAATCTTTGCCCAGGAAGCGAGTTTGTAATCCTCCCCCGGGGTAAAACCCAAAATATCTTTTGGTTCGGGAACACTTTTTTGAGTGAAAGCCGTTACCGAAGCTAAAAAAAGGATTGCGAAAAGCAACAAAGGTGCAAAGAAAGATTTTTTATGCATATTTGATTTTGTAGATTTTTTTCTAAGTATAGATGAATTTCCAAATTCTGAAAACAATCGATTTATATTGCCTTTTTTGGCGATGCATTGTAAATTTACGCAAGTTTCAATCCTGAATTTCTCCCCGGTATTTTAGATAGATCGTATTCTTTATATGCAAGACAATCCATTTCTAGCAAAATTTCGCCCGTACATTTCGGACAAAGTAAACGATGTGCGCGAGCTGACGATTATGCCTTTGATCGTTGGAACGATCTTGGGCGTGATCTTCGGCGCCTCGTCACTTTATCTGGTCTTGAAAGTGGGTTTGACGGTTTCAGCATCGATTCCGGTTGCCGTTATTTCAATAACGCTATTTCGAATTTTTTCGAAACTTGGAATGAGGGATGCCACGATCCTAGAACATAACATTGTTCAGACTGCCGGAAGCGCGGGTGAATCAATCGCATTTGGTGTTGGTGTAACAATGCCTGCGATCTTGATCCTGGGTTTTGATCTTGAATTTACTCGAGTAACTTTGGTCGCAGTTCTCGGCGGGCTGCTCGGAATTTTGATGATGATTCCGCTTCGTCGTGCTCTTATTAAAGACCAGCACGGTTTCCTCAAATATCCGGAAGGAACAGCATGTGCGGAAGTGCTAAAAGCCGGTGCGAGCGATGAATCTAAAAACGCCTCGGAAATCGTTAACGCTAATGATTCTTCAGATACGACGAATGGTGGATTGGTAATTACGCTAGGTTTTGCAGTCGGGTTTCTTTACAACACAATAATGAAGGTTTTCGCGGGTTGGAAAGAATATCCGGGGAAAGAGTTTGGCGAAACGTTTAAGGGCGGATCGATCGGACTCGAAAATAACCCCGCGCTTCTTGGTGTCGGTTATATAATCGGGCCAAAAATTGCCGGGATTATGTTTGCCGGCGGATTCCTGTCTTACCTCGTGCTGATCCCGATGATCAAATATTTCGGCACCGGCGGCGTCGAGCCGCTTGCACCTGAAACTGCGAAAACGATCGGTGAAATGAGCATCGCCGAAATACAAAAAGCTTACATTTTATTTACGGTGCCGGTGCAGTTGCTGCCGGTGGAATCATCAGCCTTTTTCGTTCGCTTCCGGTTATTTGGCACGGGCTGAAGGGCGGTTTGGCAGATTTGCGCGGTGGACAGAAAAATCTTGATGGAAGCGCGCTTCCCCGCACGGATCAAGACATTTCGATGAAGTGGGTTGTCGTAGGAATTCTCGCGCTGATCATTGTGATTACGATCGTGCCGACCTTTAAGATGAACGTTCTCGGCGCGATCCTTATTATCATCTTCGGCTTTTTATTTGTAACGGTTTCTTCGCGTTTGACCGGGGAAATCGGGTCATCATCAAACCCAATTTCGGGAATGACGGTCGCAACCTTGCTACTTACATCATTAGTTTTCCTCCTTTTCGGTTGGACCTCACCTGACCCGTATTTTGTTACAGCGCTTTCCGTAGGCGGAATTGTCTGTATCGCGGCATCAAATGGAGGAACGACCTCACAGGATCTTAAGACAGGGTTTCTAGTGGGCGGCACACCCTGGAAACAGCAGGTTGCGATCCTCATCGGCACTCTGGTTTCCGCATTAGTTTTGGGGCCGATCCTTATCCAACTAAACAATTCTTCGACTGTTTATCAGAGTGTGAAACCCGAGACATTTACCCAAAGTTTTGAAGTTCCGGCCGACGAACTTCTCAAAACGGGAAGCGAGTTTAAGTCCGAAACACCTGACGGGCGCGGGGATGCTTTAGGCGATTCCGAAAATTATCGCGTCTGGCATAATACTGATCCGAGCCTCGGGCAAGTTGGACGATACTTGATAAACAAGCAGGGTAAACCCGTCTATCTCGTGGATCCGGGAATTAATGGTGTCATAAAAACAATTGAGACGAAAGACAGTGCTGGAAATGTGTCTACACAGGAGGTCGAAAAATACAACGCTCCAAAGGCGACATTGATGAGCTATATCATCAAGGGTATATTGAGCCAACAATTGCCGTGGGGGCTTGTTTTGCTTGGCGTGATGATCGCCATTACGCTCGAATTCTGCGGGATTTCCTCGCTCGCGTTTGCGGTCGGAGTTTATTTGCCGATCGATGCGTCTTCGCCGATATTCGTCGGAGGAATGGTTCGCTGGGCCGTAGATAAATATATAAGGAAAAAACCCGAGTTTAAGAATCTGGGCGAGGAAGAGTTGACGGCGGAAACCGACAAAAGTCAGGGCGTGTTGCTTGCTTCCGGATATATTGCGGGCGGTGCTCTCGCGGGAATTTTGCTTGCAGTGAGTTCGGTTTACTTCGCCGAATCGCTTTCAAATATCAATAGATGGGCGTCTGAAAATAATCCGTTTTTCGAAGGTGTGAACGCGGATTGGCTTGCGATGCTTCCATTCGGACTGCTTGCGGTTTTGCTCTACTACGTCGGGCGCGGATTATTGCTAAACAAGAAGGGTGAAGAATAATTGTAATTATCGTACAAAAAGTGTAAAAATTGTTTTACTTCTTGACACGACGCGCTATAATAAGTACGTCGTGTTTTTTCGTTACGCGACGTATCCTCTAATCCACGTATTTTAACTTCAAATCTTTTCAAAATTCCTTCCATCCCGGAGAAGAAATTCAATGTTCAAATCTGAAATTTGTTTGCGTTCCGTTTGTTCGTTTCTTGCCGTTTTACTCGTTTCGGTTTTCATTATCGGCTGTAGCGCCTCGGCTAAGATCGAAGACAATACAACAGCTAAGAATGCAGATACCCGAGCGGCTGATTCCATTGACGCCGAGAAGATCGCCGCGTCTGAGGCTGATGCAGAGCGCAACAAGGGTTCGCTTATAAAGATCGAAAAGGATTCGCCGGCAGATACGGTACGTGTGTTTTACAAGCGTCTTCGTGAAAAGCAGTTTCGCGATGCTTTGCTGCTGACAAATCTTCGTCCTGCAATCGAGGGATTATCGGATGACGAAATGCGTGATCTCGGCGTTGATTTTGGATTTCTCGCGCAGAAAGTTCCGAATGAAATTCCAATAAACGGCGAAATCGTCGCGGGAGAAACCGCGACGGTAACCGTTAAACTTCCTAATGAAGAAACAAATAAGATGGAAGTGCAGGAAATAAAGTTACGAAAAAGAGATGATCGCTGGATCGTACTTATCGCCGACGAAAAAGGCGAGAAAATGGCAAAAGTAGAAGGCAAGAATTATTTCTTTGCACTGCGAATGGACGTTCATCATCAGGAGGCAAAAGCGATGCTCGATAGGATCGGGAAGGCTCAAATGATCTATTCGATGCAAAAAGGCGGTTCGTTTACCGATTTGAAAACATTGATAGAAAAGGGCTTTGTGCCCGAAGACGCAAGAACTTCTGTCACTACGGGGTACAACTATGAGGTTGTACTGGGCGCAGATAAATCGACCTACACCGCCCTTGCAACGCCTGCTGTTTATGGAAAATCCGGCAAGATTTCGTTTGCCCTTAAAATTACAAAGGAGGCACAACCGGCTCTGATCAGCAAAGATATAAATGGTAAGCCCTTGCTAAACTAGGGTTTGCACAAGTGGTTTCTTTTCAATTTGATTGCAATTGAGACGAAAAGCCATTATAATTGTCGCTCGATCACGACGCCCCCCGTGCTATACGACAAAAAAATGATAAGAGAATGGGCTTCAAAATTTCGAAGGTCAGTAAATAAACGTACTGTACCAAAGAGACGTGAATTCGAAACGTCGATTATTATTTCGCTCGGACCCGATCGAAACACCGGCAGTCTGCTCACTCCGAAAAACACTCCATCGATCCGCGGAGAAACTCGCGACCTTAGTTCGACAGGAATCGGCTTCGTCGTATCATCTATCCGTCTAAACGAATCGTATTTGGTAGGAGAAGGACGAGTCTTAAATGCCGAGCTCAATCTGCCCGGTGGAAAGATCAAGATGGATTTGATGGGTCAACGATATAATCAAATCGGTCAGCACGTTTCGGCATCGCAATATCTGGTAGGTGCCAAAATTATTAAGATCTCAGATACTGATCGCGAAGTTTACAACGAATTTCTAAACACCAAACCGCAGAAAAATACAGGCTCGCTTAAGCTTGGAATAGACGAAGGATAATTTACATCAAACTTAGGATTTTGGAAACACCGGAGAAATCCGGTGTTTTTGTATTTTAACCTCAGAAAGTGTTTAATTTTAGAAATGAAAGACAAAATCAAAATCGGAGTGATCGGAACAGGTTTCGCGCGTTTAACCCAGATCCCCGCATTTCAGAATTGCGAAGATGCTGAAATCGTTTCGGTTGCAAGCGCGAATCTTGAAAATGCCGCAGAGACTGCTGCAGAATTTGGCATCGCTCATTCCACCTGTGATTGGAAGGAGACTGTAAAACGTGAAGAAATTGACCTCATCAGCATTACAACTCCACCTGTTCTGCATCACGAAATGACAATGCTTGCGCTCGAACAAGGTAAACACATTCTGTGTGAAAAGCCGATGGCAATGAATACCGCCGAAGCATCGGAGATGACCGAGGCGGCAAAGAAGAAAGGACGAATGGCGTTGATCGATCACGAACTTCGTTTTTTAAATGGTAGACGCCGGGCGTATGAAATGGTTCGAGGCGGAGAAATTGGAAAAGTCGTGCATTTTAAACAAATGTTTCGAAACGCGTCTCGCGGCACAATGGATGTTCCCTGGAATTGGTGGTCGGATATCAATTCGGGCGGCGGCGCCCTGGGTGCGATCGGTTCTCATGCCGTAGATTCGTTTCATTGGTTGTTGGGAACGGATATCACCGATGTCTTTTGTATGCTGAAAACAAACGTTAAAGGAAGGTTTGATTCAAATGGTGAAAAGCGTCAAGTTACGAGCGATGATGAAGCAAATATGATCCTAAAATTCGCCGATTCAGAGTTAACGCAAGATGCGAGCGGAACGGCTTCTTTCTCTATGGTTGAATCGGGCAAATATGATTACAATCTCAAGATCTTTGGGACAAAGGGCGCGATCATGATCGGCGAAAGCGGCGAATTATGGTTTTCGAAAATGGGCGCCGGAGATTGGAGCCCGATAGAGATTGATTTGGGAGCGGCACCGCCAAACACAAGGCTCGGTGGTTGGTCCCGTGGTTTTATGAGTTTCTCTCGGGAAATTGTTTCGGCTCTCAAGGCAGGAAAGACCAAAATTGAGCATGCTGCTACCTTTGACGATGGTCGAAGAATTCAGAGAGTATTGGATGCATGCCGCGAATCAAATTCTTCACGATCGATGATCCGGCTCAGCTAGCTCGAGGTATGATCGTGGACGATTCTCCAACCTTCTTTGAATTTCCGAAAGATCAGCGTAAACAGGCCTGATGGTTTGTCGTTTTTCCGCTCAAGCAAGAATCTACCGCGAACCATCGCAGATTTCTCGCTCAATACCGTTACGTCCAACTCTGAAAACGAAAGATTGCCCATCTTCTTACAAGAATCATAGCCCCGTTTGTAGTTTTCAAAAGTGGCTTCCCAACCTCGCGTATTCTTGTTGCCCGATGTAAAACTCAATTCTTCCGATTTCCAATAACCCTGCATAAAGCCTTCGATATTGCATTTATTCCAGGCTTCGGTTTGCTCATCGAGAATTTTTTGAACGTCCGCGGCAATTTGTGTTTTTGCTTTGTCGCTTTGTCCCATAATCGTTCCTAACAGGATAAAACCAATGGCAGTGCTTAAAATCATAGTTTTCATAACTAAATAAAATATCACAAGATCATCCGAACGTGAGGGATTTCAGCGGTCTTACTTTAGAAACTTTTCGAATGTCTATACACTTAGATTTCTAAAAATAAAAACCAATGAGAAAAATCAAACTATATATTGCTAACAGCCTCGACAATTACATCGCTCGCGAAGATGGGGATGTCAGCTGGCTTTTGACCGATCTTGATTACGGCTGGGAAGAATTTTACGATTCGGTCGATACTGTATTAATGGGAAGGAAAAGCCACGAAAAGGCGGTTGCTCTTGGGATGAGCCATTATGGGGGAAAGAAAAACTACATATTTTCGAGAACGATCTCGGAAAGCGATATCGACGAGATCGAATATATTTCAAGCGATTTTGGGACATTTGCGGAAGACTTGAAGGCGCGTGAAGGCAGTGATATTTGGCTCGTCGGCGGTGGAAACCTGATCAGACAATTTTTAAGTAGTGGGCTGATCGACGAGATCGTGCTCTTTATTCACCCCGTTCTTTTGGGCAGAGGGATACCGCTTTTTCTTCCGATTGACGAAGAAATTAACCTAAAGCTTATTGAAACAAAAACCTTCAACAACGGTATTGTTAAGCTCGCTTACTCAAAACAGTAGTTTTTAGTTTTTGCGTTTCGATTGCTTACGGCAATAGATACTCGGTTGCAACATGGTTTGTGTGAGCTTTATTTCCTGCGGCCATACAGCCAATTTATGACTTCACGCACAATTTATTCTGAGTTTTTAAGTCAGTCTTAAAATCAATAATCCAAAACAAGACGCCGGTGAAACTGAGGAATCGATGAAATTTATTGTTACAGTATTATTGTGTCTTTTACCGGAGTCGTGCTTGCGGCTCAAGCCCGAAAAAGCGGAGAAAACGTAAAACCTGAAGCTACCCTAACGCTTGCGAGGGAAGATTGCGACGGGAATATAATTGAAAACGTCAAAAACTTCGCACCGAAAGATATTCCGATATACTGCTACGTGCATTTGGAATCTACAAAGCCGGTGATCGTTAAGGTCAGCTTTATCGCGGTAAAAGTTAAAGGAATTCGTCCAAACTCTGCGTTTATTACCGTGAATTACAAAACAAAAGAGGGAGACAACAACCTTGAATTTACGGGAACGCCGCCAAAATCATGGAACGTTGGGGGTTACCGGGTCGATGTCTTTATTAACGGGAAACTGGCGGCGAGCGAAGTATTTTCGGTTGAGGCAGCAGATATAAATTAGAGCAACTATAAAGGCTGATACAGTTTGGCAAATCGCCATTTAATAATCGATAATCGAGGAAACCATCAATAGTTCCAGATTATCGATATATGTATAAAAACGTCCTGAAGTTTCTCCTCACGATCACAATTGTTGTTTTTACCGCTACGGCACAAGGAGTTTACTTTCCGCCGAGCAACGATTGGCAAAAACGCGATTCAAAAAGCTCCGGATTCGACCCGGCGAAACTAAAAGAAGCAATTGATTTTGCAATCGATAGCGACGCGAAGTCGCCGCGCGATCAAGAACTAGGTCAAATAATTTCCTTTGGACGCGAACCCTTCGGCGAGGCAGTCGGACCATTCCAAACTCGCGGCGATGCGACAGGTGTGATCGTAAAAGACGGCTATATCGTAGCGGAATGGGGAGAGCCGTTTCGGGTTGATATGACCCATTCGGTCACCAAGAGTTTCCTTACCGCGGTTGTAGGTTTGGCTTATGACCGAAAAATAATTAGTGATCTGAAATCTCCAGTTTCCCCGCAAATGGCGCCAATTTCTAATTATGATCCGGGTGCAAAAGCTGACGATCCCGATAACTTGGGCAAATCAAAGTTTCTGTCACTTTTTGAAACAGAGCACAACAAAAAAATCGATTGGGATTCTTTATTAAGGCAAACGAGCGACTGGGAGGGCACGCTCTGGGGCAAACCTGATTGGGCGGATCGGCCCGATAAAGATTCATCTACGTGGTTGACAAGAAAGCGAAATGAACCGGGCGCCGTATTTGAATATAACGATGTACGCGTGAATTTGCTTGCCCTTGCAGCCTTGAATGTGTGGCGTAAACCGCTGCCCGGGATTTTGAAAGACGAGCTGATGGATGATATCGGCGCTTCTCAAACCTGGCGCTGGCACGGATACGAAAATTCTTTCGTTTTGATCGACGGACAAATAATACAATCTGTCAGCGGCGGCGGACAGTGGGGCGGAGGGATGTTTATAAACGCTCGCGATATGGCTCGTTTTGGTTTGCTGACAGCGCGAAACGGCAAATGGCTGGCAAAGCAAATTCTGTCTGAAGAATTTCTAAAACTGGCGACGACGCCCACATCTGCACAAACAACTTACGGTTTTATGAATTTCTATCTTAATACGGAGCGAAAGCTATATCCGAGCGCGCCCACCGACACGATTGCTTTTTTGGGAAACGGCACAAATATCATTTATATTGATCGGAAAAACGACCTGGTAATTGTTGCTCGTTGGATCGAAAATGGAAAGATCGACGAATTTCTTGGGAAAGTTTATCAAAGTCTAGAAATAAGAAAATAATATTCGGTCATTTTGAATACAAAGTTACCTTCGATAAGAGCATCCTTAGGTTCTAAATAATGTCGTCGGTACATTGATTAAGCTATAGTCTCTTTTTTTTCGACGCAGTTTTTTATACAATTGGAGCTCATAATCGCAGTATAAAACAGTGATCGCTCTCCTAAACTATTTATTCTAAATAATAAAAGCCTTCAGGCCGTCTAGACTCAATGAAAACACTATCGCTTCTAATCACAATTGTCCTAAGTTGCAGTGTGATCTTTTCGCAGGGGGCGGACACCCCGTCAGATCCCGACGTTGCGAACCTTATTTATTCCGATGAAAACATTGAAAGCACGGAATCAGATTTCAACATCTTGAAAGATATTCCCAAAGACAAGACGGAAGAAACATTAGCGAAGTCTTTAATCGATGATCCGATTTTCGACTTCGCGACAATAATTGAGGGCGAAGATTTCAGGGATAACGTTGACGAAAAAACGCGTTTCTTTACGAAACTAAAAAAAGAAAGCCAAGATCTTGAAAAGACCTTGAAACCAGACACTTTTCGGCCGCCGCCGCTTTTAAAGCAAAATGGAACACGTGACAAGTTTCACTGGATTCCGGCGATCAGAGAGTCGCTGTATTTACTTGGCATCCAGCACGCTTTTCGAACTGTGGAAAAAAAGACGCGCCGGGAATTTGCCGGGCCTTTTTTTCGCGACTGGGCAAACTCGGTGAAAAATCTCGGCGGATGGGGAGACGGTGACAGTTTCAAGACAAATTACATTGCTCACCCGATGCAGGGGGCCGTAACCGGACGGATCTTTCTAAATAATAGTGATCTTGGAAAACGGCAGGAATTTGGAAGATCAAAAAAATATTGGGAAAGTCGTTTTAAGGCAATGGCGTGGTCGGCGGTTTGGAGTGCGCAATTTGAACTGGGGCCGATAAGCGAAGCCTCGATAGGAAATGTCGGTTTGTATGACAGGTCTGGATCAAACCGTATGGGGTGGGTTGATCTGGTAGTGACGCCGACAACCGGAACCGGGACCATTATCGGCGAGGATATTCTGGATAAATATCTCTTAAAAAACTGGCTGGAAAAAAAACTGGAAAGCCGTTCGAGGATGAAAATTTACCGCACATTCCTTACTCCGTTTCAGAGCTTTACCAATGTGCTCCGCGGAAAAAAGCCTTGGCATAGAGATAACCGCTAGATAATCATGACTCCCGAATCGAAGCATCTGACAACCGAAGAACTGAAAGCGGGTTTGGCTCACATAATGGAATCGCCTAATAATAACGGCGTTCTGGAAATGATCGTGCGGAGACCCGCTGAAAATGAACGCGAACAACTTGAAGAAGGTAAGCTCGATCTTGAATATGGATTGATTGGGGACAACTGGAAAACCCGCGGCAGCAAAAGAACAACGGATGGCTTTGGTCATCCGGAAATGCAGATCAACATTATGAATTCCCGCGCGATTGACCTTGTTGCTCAAGACAGGGCGCGATGGAAACTCGCCGGTGACCAGCTCTATATTGATTTCGACCTTAGTGAGGGAAATCTTCCGGTTGGGAGCAAGATTTCCATCGGCGAAACGACAATCGAAGTGACAGCGATTCCGCATACAGGCTGCAAAAAGTTTGTCTCACGTTTTGGTCTCGATGCGATGAAATTTGTAAATTCTGAAGAAGGTAAAAAGCTGCGTCTTCGCGGTTTGAACGCTAAGGTAGTTCGCCCGGGCACAATTTCCGCTGGAGACACCGTCTCGAAACTGTAATCCAATCTTTTTTCTCTTACGACTCAAATTAACGCGCGCATTCCGTTTTGATTGCATCTTTTTTGATTACATCTTTCAGCGCGGGTATAATCATTTTTGTATCCGTTTTCTAGAGAATCGCAAGGGTCCGATCCATCGTTGATTCACCACAGAATTTTTAACCGGAGGAGGTGCTACGATGAATTACACGAAACTGCTTTTATTTACACTTTCAATTTTGTATTTCGGCTGTACGGGAACACAGGTTGCGAAAGATCCTGTAAACAAGAATAACGAAGAACTCGTTAAACGCGCCGGCGCCCCTCTCTTCGAAGGGTTAGGCGATTTTACCCATAAGATCACTACCAAAAATCCTGATGCGCAAAAATACTTTGATCAAGGAATGATTCTCGCTTTTGGGTTTAATCACGCCGAATCGATTCGCTCATTTAAAGCCGCGCAAAAACTAGATGACTCTTGTGCGATGTGCTATTGGGGCGAATCGCTTGCCACCGGTCCCAATATAAATGTTACGAGCAACGGCAAAGCAATAATGTCTGAAGACGAAAGGAAAAATGCTTTCGCTGCGCTCCAAAAAGCGATCGAACGAAAAGGGAACGCATCTCAAGCTGAGCAGGATTATATCGACTCGCTGGCAAAACGATACAACGGCGACCCGGAAACCGAACGCGAACCGCTCGATAAAGCCTATGCCGACGCGATGCGTGAGCTCGCTAAAAAATATCCGGAAGACGATGAAGCAGCGACGCTTTTCGCCGAAGCATTGATGAATACAATGCCATGGGATTATTGGCTGGGCAACGGAAAAGCGAAACCAGAAACCGCCGAAGTTATCGAAACTCTTGAAAACGTTATTGAGCGTTCGCCAAAACACCCGCTCGCTCTCCACTTGTATATACATGCCGTCGAAGCCTCAGAAAATCCGGGACGTGCGGAAAAAGCCGCTAACACCCTTGCTGACCTTGTTCCCGGTTCGGGACACCTTGTACACATGCCTGCGCATATTTATTGGAGAGTCGGGCGGTACAACGATGCTTCAGAAGCCAACGTTCGTGCGGCTGGAGTTGATGAAAAATACATCGCTGAGTGCAACGCACAGGGTTTTTATCCTGCGGCGTATTATCCGCATAACATACACTTTCTTTGGGCAGCATCGAGTATGGAGGGCCGAAGCAAGCTCGCAATTGATTCTGCGAGAAAGGTTGCTCAAAACGTAAAATTAGAACAGATCAAGGAATTCCCTACGGTCGAATTTTTTAAGACAATTCCAATCCTGGCGTTGGTGCAATTTGGAAAATGGGATGAGGTTTTGGAAGAGCCGGACTTTCCGGAAAACCTTGATTATTCACAAGCGATTAGAAACTACGCCCGGGGAGTCGCTTACACACGCAAGGGAGATTTAGAAAAAGCGAAATCTGAGCGCGCGGAGTTGGTCAAAAAGAAAGACGCGGTTACGGTCAGATTCCTTGATAAAAACGATTATCCGGCAAGCGATTTACTCGATATCGCCGATAAACTTCTTTTAGGCGAAATCGCAATGGCTGAAAAAGATAACGATAAGGCTATCAAGTCGTTTGAAGACGCGGTTACGATTCAGGATAAACTGCCTTATATGGAACCGCCTTTCTGGTATTACCCGACGAGACAATCCCTCGGAATGGCACTAATCGAAGCAGATCAGAATGCAAAGGCAGAAGAGGTTTACAAAAAAGACCTGGAAATATATCCAAGAAATGGTTGGTCAATGTACGGACTGATACAAGCCCTTGAAGCACAGAAAAAGAGTGATGAAGCCGCTGACGTTAAGAAAAAATTCGACAACGTCTGGCAAAAAGCGGATGTGAAACTTACTTCGTCGCGTTTGTAGGGCTGCAGTATTTTATGTCATAAACCTCCGGCAGTCGTTGGAGGTTTTTTTTGTTAAAACTATAATTAGAGGAAATTCCATAAATCGGAGATTTGAAATGAATTTTTCACGAGCGTCAACTGTCCTTTGTACCTTTTTGCTTATCAATCTATTCTTTGGCTGCGAAACGGCACAAAAACCTGCCGGCAAAATCGAAGAGCAGAAGCACGAATCTACTTCCGCGGAAATTGTGTTTGTGAAAGATCATCATTCATATGCGAACCCGGAAGCTATCCGTGTAACAAATGTCGATCTTGATTGGGACGTTTCCTTTGAGACAAAAACTATTAAAGGCACGGCTGAGTTGAGTTTTGAACGCGGCAAAGAAGCTGATAAGGCTCAGATGATTCTTGATACCCGAGATCTCAAGATCGAAAAAACCAAAACCTCTTCCGACGGCGGAAAGACCTATAAAGATGCTACGTTCAAGGTTGGCGAAGCCGATAAGTTTTTAGGTTCTCCGCTGACAATTGACCTCCCCCCGGATGCCGATCGGGTCAAAGTCACGTATCAAACGGGCCCAACTGCATCGGGGCTCCAATGGCTGACACCCGAACAAACTGCCGGAAAGAAAATGCCATTTATGTTTTCTCAGGCTCAGGCGATTCACGCACGTTCGTTTATTCCGCTTCAGGATTCTCCACAGGTTCGCATCACGTATTCGGCTAAAGTTAGAACTCCGAAAGATTTGCTTGCCGTCATGAGCGCAGAAGGAAATTCGCAAACTGACGAACGAACTGGTGAATATGAGTTCAAAATGCCAAAGGCGATTCCAAGCTATTTGATCGCGATTGCGGTTGGCGATTTGAAGTTTAAGCCGCTGGGAAAACGTTCCGGCGTTTATTCCGAACCTTCCGTGGTCGGAAAAGCAGCTAAAGAATTTGAAGACACCGAGAAAATGATCGACGCCACTGAAAAATTGTACGGCGAATATGCTTGGGGAAGATACGATCTTCTCGTGCTTCCGCCGAGTTTTCCGTTTGGCGGAATGGAGAATCCGATGCTTACTTTTGCAACGCCGACGATTCTCGCCGGTGACAAAAGCCTCGTATCTTTGGTGGCACACGAACTTGCCCATTCCTGGTCGGGTAATCTCGTGACGAATTCGACATGGCGGGATTTCTGGCTTAATGAAGGTTTTACGACGTATTTGACATATCGAATTACCGAAACAGTTTATGGCGAGAAACAGTATTCAATGGAAGCGATGCTGGGTCGCAAAGGACTCGAAGATGAAATTGCAGCGATGGATGAGCGCGACCAGATTCTCCACGTCGATCTGAAAGGACGCGATCCTGACGACGGTTTTACAGGCGTGCCGTATGAAAAAGGCGCGCTATTTCTTCGTTATTTGGAAGAGAAATTTGGTCGCGAAAAGCTCGATGAGTTTCTCAAAACCTATTTTAAATCACACGCGTTTCAGAGCATTACAACCGAGCAGTTTGTTGAATATCTCAAGGCAAACTTACTTGAAAAGAATCCCGGCGTCGTGACCGATACGGAAGTAGATGAATGGATCAATAAACCCGGCTTGCCGAAAACTGCTCCGCGGGCTAAATCGAACGCGTTTGAAAAGATCGACGTAATCGTAAAAGAATTTTTGGCTGGAAAAACCGCGGCAAAAGATATTCCGGCAAAAGACTGGACCACCCAGGAATGGCTCCATTTTCTTCGCGCACTTCCTTCGGATCTGGGAAACGATAAAATGGCAGAACTCGACGCGGCATTTGATCTAACAAAAGTCGGAAATTCGGAAATCGTATTCCAATGGCTGGTGATGTCGATTGCCCACAAATACGCACCGGCGGATGGGCGACTTGAGGAATTTCTAACAACCGTGGGTCGCAGAAAGTTTGTCAAACCGCTATTTGAAGAACTTGTGAAAACGCCTGCAGGAAAAGTGCGTGCAATCGAAATCTATAAAAAAGCGCACCCCGGCTACCATCCCATAACGGCGAAAAGCATAGACGAAATTTTGGATTCGAAGGAAGAGAGTAAGTAGAATCACGAAAAGTAAGTTTTGCGGCCAGATATCTTATAGTTTTTTGCTAAAGAGTGAAATTCTTTAACACGGTAATCAGTTCTTGAGGTTCGACATGTTTAGCAAGGTGCATTTTGTATCCAGCGGAAAGAACTTCGAGACGTTCGGACTGAAGGGCATGGTCGGTTAATGCAATTGCAGGAATTTTCTTTTTATGTCTAGTGTTGAAAGCTTGTAGCCTTTCAATAAAGGAAAAACCGTCTTCGTCTGGCATTTCGAGGTGGCTGATAATCAAATGGGAGATTATCTTCGATCGGCTCTCTATCGCTTGTTCAAGAAATTTCGTCGATCCAGACTCTTTTAGTTACGATTGGGTTACTATCATAGCAGTAAATCAGAAAAAACAGAGGTAAGTTCGGCCGGGGGAAAATGGATTCAATCGAATCGGACTCCAACGCGAAAAATAAAGCCCCTGACATTTGACAGGGGCTTTTTTATCAAACATAAATAATGTCTGATAAATTCTTACCAGCGTCCGCCGCCGCCGCCGCGATTTCCACCGCCGCCGCCGCCACGGTTTTCACGTGGTTTAGCTTCGTTTACTTTTAAGTTTCGACCGTCGATTTCTTTTCCATCGAGTTCAGCAATTGCTTTTTGAGCTTCTTCTGCACTGGACATTTCGACAAAACCGAATCCGCGTGAGCGTCCGGTGTCGCGATCTTCAATAATATTTACCGATTCTACAGTTCCGATTTCTCCGAAAGTATCTTCAAGATCCTGTTCATTTGAATTGAAGGAAAGATTTCCTACATAAAGTTTCGTTGACATAATAATTTTCACCTAAGTTCCCTTGTTTATAAGGGAATATCAAAAGAAGTATCGAATCGAATTGGCTTCGGAGAAAAACGGGCAGCTCGCGAAGAGTCGGGTTTCGGATGCTCAAAGTTTCAAGAGCGACTTCTATAATTAAAAAACAAACCTGCTCTCAAACTCATCCAAAAAACCGTCTTTGACTAGCACATCATTATCGATGCAAGAGATAGGGTTAACATTATGTATATTGCACGTTTTGTGAGCTAGTAGCAAGCGGAGAACTCGGTATTTGGAGCTCTTAATAAAACGAAGAATCAAGCCTGTCCTTACCATAGGCAGAAATTCGTCCGCGAATCGTCGGCAATAATCTGCGGAAAAGGGTTGGGGTGAGTTCAAAGAAATGCGCTTGCGCTTCCGTAAATTATTTAAGGAAGGAGAACGAATCAATGAAATCAGCTTTAACTATATTTTCTATTGATGTTTGCCTTTGCCGGTTTTTCGGATGCGCAAATGAAAGCGGTAGGAAACAAAAGATCGAAATTAAAGCTAGATAAATTGGATAAGATTATTACTCCGGGACTTCGATTTTCGAGGTCTTTTTTTGATTGATGCGGAAACGCAACTACGGTGGAGTGTGCCGCGTTCCTGCGTCAATTCAAAGCGTCTGAGATTGCGCCAGAATCTGAGATCTGTGAGCACACTTACTAGCGTGCGTGTTTCTGCATTGCCCGACTCGCGGCGTTGATAGGGAAGCATCCAATCCTAGATTCAGGTGCCAGCGTCTGAGAATGCAACAGAATCTGAGATATCTGTGAGCACACTTACTAGCGTGCGTGTTCCTGCATTGCCCACTAGCGGCGTTGAAATCTGTGAGCACACTTACTAGCGTGCGTGTTTCTGCATTGCCCCACTCGCGGCGTTGATAGGGAAGCATCGAATCATAAGATATCTACGGGCACACTCCTTCTCAGTCGTGTTTCTGCCCTATTTGATCATTTCTCTAATCTCATCAATTTGTTCGAGGGCAGCCTTTTCCCCAAGCTCAATATATTCTTCCATCTTCCCAATATCATCCGGACGCAAATGGGCAATTTCAGGAATAATGACCTTGTCCGCGTTGTAATGTTGATGAACCGAGGCCGTTCGTAGAAGCATCATTGCGGATTGAAAAATTATCCCGACGAGCGTAGATGGTTTTCCCCAGTAAGTCGCACCACAGGAAATCACGTCAACTGCAATTACAATCTCCGCCCCCATGTCTCTTACGGCTTGCGTTGGAACCGGAGCAACTACTCCGCCGTCGATATAAAGTTTTCCATCTTCGTCTTTAAGCGGCGCGAAGATCCCGGGAATTGCGCAGCTCGCGCAGATCGCAAAACCCAGATCACCCTTTTCCTTGAACACAACCTCTTTCCCGGTCTCAAGATCGGTCGCGACTGCCGCAAATGGGATCATCAAATCTTCAAAATTGTTAAATGGAAATGTGTTCTTAACGAGTTCGGCGATTGGGGCGTTTGAGATCAAGCCGCGGGCTGAAAACGAGAGTTCGCTAACCTTGTACCAGCTGATCTTTCGACCAATTTCGACTATGCTTTCGATCGACATTCCGGATGCATAAGCGCCCCCTGCAAACGAACCCGCAGAAGTTCCGGCAATAAAATCGATCGGAATATCGTTTTCCTTAAACGCTTTTAAGACACCAAGATGCGCAAAACCCCTTGCAGCGCCGCCTGACAATGCCAATCCTATTTTTTTACGTGTCATAGATTATTTGGAAAATGGGTAAACGGTAACAAGTAACAGGATCCGGGCTGCTGTAGCGAGGTTAGTTATCTAGAAAGGCAACGGTTTCTTTCCGTAACCCGTCACCCGTATCTTGTAACAGCTCATCCGGCATCGTTTTACTTTTTATGAATCTTTCGCCATTCTATCTTTTAACAGATTTCTTGATATGACTCCACAAGACTCAATTTTATTCCCCCGACGACAAACCAGTGCCGATATTGCATCGGGAAACAACGTCTGCCCGGTTTGCTCGCGTGAGGCGCAGGACGAATTTGTGCCGCTTCTGGTGCTTCAGGAACGACTCGAAAAACTCGTCCGTGCAAATGCTCCTGACACAAAGGAATTTGAGGCGATCTGCGCAAGATGTGTGCGGCTTTTCGACCGCGCGCAAGATCAGATCATGCAGGACGCCGCGATGCAGAAAGACGGTTCTCACGTGCTTTCAACCCCATTGCGCCTCGATGCCGTAGAAAAATATACCGGAAAAGGCGTAACGATCGCGTTTCTCGATTCTGGGTTTTATCCACACGACGATCTGATTCAGCCCAAGAATCGGATAATCGGTTACCGAAATATGCTTCGCGGGGAAGGTGAAACAAAACAGCTTTTTGAGCTCGACGTAGCGAGTTGGCACGGAATGATGACATCAGTCGTCGCCGCCGGAAACGGCACACTTTCAAATGGCTTTTATCGTGGAATTGCCAA
This sequence comes from Pyrinomonadaceae bacterium, assembly GCA_041746475.1. GTDB lineage: Bacteria > Acidobacteriota > Blastocatellia > Pyrinomonadales > Pyrinomonadaceae > Aridibacter. The sequence goes on from JBGTGX010000136.1 coordinate 22,161, forward strand.
AGATTCAGATGTTGTTTTGGTAAAGCTTGCAAAAACGGGTCGAATCACCGAACAAAATATTCAAGCCGGTCTGGAATGGATCCTGGAAAATCGGACGAAATACAATATTAAGGTCGTGAACATTTCCGCCGGAGGAGATTACGAACAAAGCTATCTACATGATTCGCTTTCGCAAACGGTTGAGGATTGTGTCGCTCAGGGTTTGGTGATAGTTTGTGCGGTCGGAAATGCCGGACATCTCTCGAATCATCCTGTTTTTCCTCCGGCAAGTGCTCCGTCCTGTATCGCAGTCGGTGGTCTCGACGATGGAAACTCAATTAACCGTTCGAAACGCGGGATGTATCGAAGCTCATATGGCCCAACACTCGACGGCTTTCAAAAACCTGAGATTATCGCGCCGAGCATTTGGGTTCCGGCCCCGATCCTTCCCGGCACACCGACCGCAAAACAAGTTGATCTATTAGAAACTCTTGATAGAGCCAAAGATTACGATCTCCACGATATCATCTGGGAAAACCCGGACGTCGTTCCCGAGCTCGATGCCGCGCTTGATCGCCCGGTTCATTCGATTCGACAAATAATCGCTCTAAAACTTCGACAGGAAAACGTAATCACAAAACACTATAAATACGTTGACGGTACTTCATTTTCCGCGCCGATCGTTTCATCCATAATCGCCCAGATGCTTGAAGCAAATCCTAGACTTACACCACAGCAGTTAAAACGAATTTTGATCTGCACGGCTGAGCGTCTGCCTCATTATCAAGTTGATCGGCAAGGTTGGGGTGTTGTTGATCCGAGAAAGGCGGTCGAAATGGCGGAGAGTTTTGGGGAGGAATCCGATTAATTTACAAAATTATAAGCGATCGTACCGGTAGCTTTTACGTTTTGCCCATTTTGAGAAACAGGCTTAAACTGGGATTTCCGGGCTGCCTGTTCAGCCGGACCCCGAAGCAGCGGATGCCCTGAGGTTGCTGATGCCGCGATCACATTCCCGCTCTCATCAACAACAACCTGAACCGTAACACGCCCTGAAGCTCTGGCTTGTCTCGCCGCAGGAGTGTAGGCGGGCGTCGGGAGGCGTATTGCCCTCCCGTTTATTTGCCCGACGTTTACGGTCTGATTCGTATTTGCTCTCGGTGTAGGAGTGGCAACCGGAGTAGGCGTCGCCAAAGGAGTTGGCGGCGGTGTTCGTGTCGGCGTTGCCGTATTTGCATTGGTCGTATTCACATTGGCGTTTGTGTTTGAGTTATCGTCGTCCGGTGTCGGAGAGGGTGTTGGGGTCGGAGTTTTTGTCGGAGTCGGAGTTTTTGTTTCCGCGTTAGCATTGATATTGATGTCTAAATTCGCATTGTCGTCCGCGGTTGTATTGAGGTTGAGATTATCGATCAGGTCATCCGCATTGAAATTCGAATCAAGATTTTCATCGAGATTTGTATCGATATTTGCGTTTTGATTCATATTCGCATCGGTCGAATTTTGGCTGCTCAAAATCCAGTAAACGCCAACGGCACCCATTAAAACGATGATCGTGCCGAAAATCGAGACAAGCGCTACCAATGCCGCATTCGATCTTTTCTGCGGCTGATGACGTCCCGCGGAAGGAGGAGGAGGAGTTCTCGCACGAATCGCCTGATCTTTCGGCTCGTTTTCCGTTGAAATAACGATCCTTTTTGATTCGGTCTCTTCGCGGCGCGGAGGCGATGTCGAATAGCTTTCATCCACTACTTCCGGATCGAGAATGTCCGTATCGGAATCCGGCGGCGGCGGTGGAAGCGGCGTAGATGGCTTGTTTCTGCGAATTACGGTTTGTTCGTCCGCATTGTCTTCATCTGAACTTTCGCTGGGAATTGCAGTAAACTCAGGGGCTTTTTCATCAACTAAAGGAGTGCCGTCTTTGATGCAGAATCTTAGGATTTCTTCATCGTATTTGGTCTCGCAGGTCGGGCAAAATTTCATAATTATTTACAATCGCGATTATTTAACTTTCGTCCATTTTATGCAACAATCCTAAACGTGCATATTTTAGCACGGTTTTTGCTAAGGTAGATAACCCATCCCCTAGAGATTCAGCCCAATTCCAAAACCATATGCCACTAGATAACAGCAAGACGATGACCTATGAGCGTTTCCTTGCAAAACGCATGTCCAGGATCCCAACTTCCGGAATCCGTAAGTTTTTCGGAATCGCAGAAAAAATGCCCGACGTGATATCGCTCTGTATCGGCGAACCGGATTTCCCTACACCGCCGCCAATTGCGAAGGCGGGCTTTGATGCCGTTTATGACAAACGGATCGGCTACACCGCAAATTCCGGCTTGATCGAGCTGCGTGAAAAGCTTGCCGTGCATTTAGAAGATCTCTACAACGTTTCTTACAGTCCCCTGGATGAAATTGTTATCACGGTCGGCGTTTCGGAAGCTGTAAAATGCGTGTTTACGGCAATTCTTGATGATGGCGACGAGGTGATAATTCCCGAGCCTTGTTTTGTTTCTTATGAACCGGAGGTGATGATTGCGGGCGGCGTCCCCGTACCGGTTGAATGTCTAGCCGAAAACGATTTCGAACCGCTTGCCTTACAGATCGAAGAAAAGATCACGCCAAAAAATAAAAGCGATCTTTATAGGTTTTCCAAATAACCCAACCGGCGCTGTACTGACACCTGAAAATGCACGCGCGATCGCGCAGCTCGCCGAAAAACACGATCTGCTTGTGATCTCCGACGAAATTTATGACCAGCTCGTCTACGGCGTCGAGCATATATGCTTTGCAGCGCTTCCAAATATGCGCGAACGCACGGTTTTGCTGGGCGGATTTTCAAAGAATTATGCAATGCCCGGTTGGCGCGTCGGCTATATGTGCGCAAATCCCGATTTGATGGGAGCATTCTCAAAAGTGCATCAATACGCAATTATGTCTGCGCCGACGATTTCCCAATATGCCGCAATCGCAGCTCTTGAGATCGGAGCGCCCTTTGTAGAAGAAATGAGGGAAGAATTTGATCGCAGACGCAAGTTTCTTGTCTCTTCGCTAAATGAAATGGGTCTCACTTGTTTCGAACCGCGCGGCGCTTTCTATGCATTCCCTTCAGTAGCGTCGACCGGTATGAACGGCGATGAGTTTGCCGAAAAACTGTTGATGGAGCAGCAGGTAGCAGTCGTCCCCGGAAGCGGTTTTGGAGTCGGAGGTGAAAATCATGTGAGAATTGCTTATTGTAAATCTCATGAAGAAATTGAGATTGCTTTGGAGCGAATCCGGAAATTTTTGTAGCCGGAGCGCGGACATCCTGTCCGCGCGCGTGTCCCACACGCGAATTTATTTGAGTATCTTTGAAGTCTACCAGTTTTTACATCGCAAGCGATGTTGCGGGCAGGGATGCCCGCGCTCCGGTCAATCCGAATTGTATGCGCTACCAAATCGCCAATCACTCGTTGATTTACAAAGCCTTGCCTTAACAGGATTATTCTCGATATATCTTATCGTACCTACGAAGTGATCGTTATTTCGAATGTATCGGTCAAAATAATCTTCCTGCCAAAATTTTATTAGCTTTCTGAGCGGTGAAAGACTTTATCGAATGAACGATATCGGACAATGAATTATTTTCTTTCGGTTTTAGCAGCAAATGAAGATGATTCGGCATTATGACCCAGGTGATTAGGTTGTAGCGAATACCGTCGAAATGAAGAAGTGCTTTCTGAACCATTTCAGCTATTTCATGCCTCCGTAGATAGCATATGCCGTATCCTTTATCCAGATATTTTTCTATACGTTCGTAAAGCTCGATTCGCGCGTCGTCATCATCGAGACGCTCAAGCTCCAGTTTCCAACGTTTGATCACCGGGTTTGGCATTGCGTCGCCGAGGTGAAATGTAATCGATTGGATTACGTCTTCCGAATCGTAGTGACGCAAATATCCACGACTGTGCCAGCCTAAAGGTTGAGGTTTCATATTTTATGGGAGCGCGGACATCCCGGTCCGCACGCGTGTTTCCGACACGCGAATTTGTTTGAGTATCTTTAAAGTTTATCAAGTATTTACATCGCAAGCGATGTTGCGGGCAGGGATGCCCGCGCTCCGGCTAATTCAAAAACTCCCGCCCACTATCTTCTAATTCCACAGGCTCATCAAAACTCGGAGATTCTTCCTCAAGATTCCAGATCTCAAAAAGCGCGGGCGGCACTTCGGTGATAAAACGCGATGGTTTTTGGATCACGGTTTGGCGTTTGTAATCGACGATCATTAGTGGATACGTAAGATAGAGTTCGTCTTTTGCGCGGGTGATGGCGACATACCAGAGGCGTCGCTCTTCCTCTTCGGAGTCAATTTCTTTGAGGCTTCGCGGGCTGGGAAACTTCCCTTCGGCGGCCCAGATCAAAAATACCGCGCTCCATTCCAAACCTTTCGCCTGATGAACAGATGTAAGTGTTAATAGTTCGTCTTCTTCGCCGCCCATTACGACATCTTCTCCGGCAACGGCGGTCGGCTCCTGAAAACGCTCGGTTGAAATTAATGCGAGTTCCGACAGAAAGTCTTCAGTTGAATCGTACTTTTGCGAGTACATTGCTAAACCTTGTAGATCTTCGAGACGCGCGTCGGCATTTTCGTAGGTTGCGTTTAGATGCTCCTCATACCCGCTCGATAAGATCAGTTCTATCTGCTTTGCGGGGTTATTTCGGTTTTCGTCGCGTGTGAGATTTTCAAGAAGCCCGATGAATTTCGCCCAGGCGATTTTCGCACGGGGACGAACTGCGGGTGGAAAGCCTCGAGTTGCGGAGGGTGTCGGATCTCTATCGAAAAGAGCACCCTCATTCACATCCGGGTTTCCGCCTTCTTCGCCAGACTTTAGAGTTTCGGCCTCTGCCTTGATAATATCGAGTGCATTTTCCTTGTATCCGATGTATTCGAAAATCTTGTTGGCGGTCGCATTTCCGACGCTTGGGATCATCTTTAAGATTCTTTTCCAGGCGAGTTCATCTCGCGGATTTACGATAATTCTCAGGTACGAGATCACATCTTTGATATGCGCCTGCTCGAAAAAGCGCACGCCGGATTGCACACGGTATGGAATGTTTCTTTTGGTAAGTTCGAGTTGGAGCTCGATTGCATGATAATGCGAGCGATAGATCACTCCGATGTCTTCAAGCGATGTACCTTCATCGCGCAATTCTAAGATTCGTGAGGCGACAAAAGCGGACTGCTGCTCGACATCCGTGCAAGGAATCAGCACGGGCAAAAACTCATTTGAGGGTTTTACGGCTTGCAGTATCTTCGGAAACTGCCTCTTGTTTTCGGCGATCGACGTATTTGCCAAACCCAGAATTTCAGGTGTCGAACGATAATTCTTTTCGAGTTTATAGCCGGTTGCATTTGGGTAACGATTCGGGAATTCATAGATATTTGTAAACTCCGCGCCGCGCCAGCCGAAAATGCTTTGCGCATCATCGCCCACGACCATCACGTTTTTATGTTTTACTGCGAGAAGGTCAATGATCTCCGCTTGAAGACGATTTGTATCCTGATATTCATCTACGAGTATGTGCTGAAATTGCTCCGCGTAGAGATCCGCAATTTCCGGTTTTTCCAGCAGCAGACGCTTCCAATAAAGAAGCAGATCATCATAATCCATTACATTGCGTTCGCGCTTTCGCTCCATATAAATCGCATCTACACGCTTTATCTGCTGCGTAAGCATTTCGAAATAGGGATATTTTCCGATGACAACCTTGTCGATCTCGAGATCGGTATTGTTTGCATACGAGATTATATTTTGAACTACATTAGCTTTTGGAAAACGTTTTGAAGCCGTGTCAATTCCCGCTTCATCGATGCAGACGTTGATAAACTCACGCGAATCTTCCGAATCCAAAATCGAATAATTCGAATCAAAGCCGATAGAAGTAGCATGTCGGCGCAAGATCAAATTGGCAATCCGGTGAAACGTACCGCCCCAGACTCGATGAACATTCTGGGTGCCGGTCAGAGCCTCAACACGCCTGAGCATTTCCCTTGCAGCGCGATTCGTAAACGTCGCAAGCAAGATCCTATCCGGTGAAACACCTTGTTCGAGGAGGTATGCGACGCGATAAGTGATCGTCCGGGTTTTCCCGGTTCCGGCGCCGGCGATGACAAGTGCAGCCCCCGGTTTCGCAGTTACGACCTTAAACTGCTCTTCGTTTAACTCCTGCCGGTAGCGCGTGAGCTTTTCGGGCAAGCCGCGTTTATCTCTTTTTATGACGTATTTTTTCATTGAAAACTTCGTGCATTTAATTTCAAAACTTTCTGTTCGTCTTTGTTGTTTTGCGAAAAACCCGCTGTTGCCGTTATTTGCTATAATTAAAGTGTAATTATTCGAGTTTTCATTTTTTACCCCTGTAATTTTTAGTCATAAGTAATGTTTTCGTGCAGGTTAGTTTCAATGTTTTCGATTAAGAGGGTTAGTATCTCAGCTAATCTCCGGGACTTAACTCAGGTGCAAATGAAATATGATCTACAGATATTCGAATCAGAGTTGAATTTATCCGGCGTTTGATTTCCGACAATTTATTTAATGCATTTTTCTTTCTTGCTAACGTCTCCAAATCATTTTCTCTATAAAATTTTGCCCAGTCGTCGGGAAATGTTACGACCATATATCTTCCCGGAGAAAAGAGTGCGTAACGGAAACCTTCGACCGGATAGGGATATTTAATTTCTTTCAGGAATGAAGCATATTCTTGCAGAGCCGAGACAAATTCTGCTTCTTTATCGGGCTTTATCCAGTAATTAACCGATCTTCCTAATGGATGGGTTTTTGTAGTCATTGAACGAACCGTACCAAGCGAATAAACCTGTTGTGTTACGATGTTTTCCAAAATCTCAAACTCCGTTTTCATTAGCTCTTTCATTCCCTCCGTAAAAAGTTTTTCACTTTCTTCACCCGCAAAGAATGTCGGGAATGAATCGGTCGTAACCATCTCCGCCAGAGAATCGCTTATCAGAACGATGTGATAATTGGTTGGGGTTTCCCTGTATATAAGCCAGTCTATCTTTTCAGACACGCGGGATTTTTCGGCAGCCCGGGCGAGTTTGCTGACAGAATTTTCCCATTTTTCAATATCGCCCGGATTTACACGCACCTTGACAAGTTGAGCGAAAACGCCTCTATCGGATTCTTGTTTTTCACGTGTTGAAGATGATTCGGCATTTTTTGTTTGAGGAATCGCGGTTGTAATCGATATCAAAATCAAAAAAACAATCGATGATAATCGTTTCATAATTTGCTCCTTTTATTGAATTCAAGTCGTTTATTTTTGTTTACGAAGTTTACGTCACAATTCTAAATGTACTCGATGTGAGTTGATTTGGCGCAAATTTGTCCGAACAGACCAACTGCAAATGATTCCAGTATATTATTCATTTTTCACCTCCGTATTCTTTGAAACGTATTTATCCCATTCCTTTTCCCAATACCTTATTACACCAATTGATCCACCATTCGGCTGTCCCAAGAAACTGGAACTAAGATTATTACAGCCGAAGTACCGATCAAAGCAAATAGATACGGGGCGTAAATTTTCCTTTCCTTCCTGTAGTCCAGATAAATCACTATGAGCAGAGGAATGGACGTAATTCCGAGACAGACAAACAAAACATGTAGGAAACTTATCAATGGTTTTCCGCCATTCGCGATTAGCAA
>JBGTGX010000137.1:0-3626 GCA_041746475.1 Pyrinomonadaceae bacterium
ACTATATGTCGCCCGAACAGGCGAAAGGCGAAAAGGTTGACGAGCGTACGGATATTTTCAGTTTCGGCGTATTGCTTTATGAAATGATTGCGGGCAGAGCACCTTTTGCGAGTGGTTCGATGTCGGAAACTTTCGCCAATCTGATAAACAAAGAGCCTCAGCCGCTTTCACGGTTTTCTGAAGGCGTGCCGGAAGAATTACAGCGCGTCGTGGCCAAAACGCTTCGCAAAAACAAGGATGAGCGGTATCAAACAATGAAAGGCCTTTTGGCCGATTTAAAAAATTTGCGGGAAAATCTCGCGTTTGACGAGAAATTGGAAAGATCTTATCGGCCGAATGTCGAAAATGCAACCGAACTTTTACAAGCAACAACAGGTGATGTAAATAATCAGACGAATGAAACGAGTAATAATTCGACCGGACAGTTGAAATCGCGCAAATCGCTTGTCATCTTTGCGTTTGCTGTTTTGCTAATCGCGACAATCGGTTTCGGCTACTATTTTTGGTCGATAAAAAAAACAACTTCTAGCGAAGCGGTCAAGAAATCGCTTGCCGTTTTGCCATTTCTTAATAGCGGAAAGGATGAAAATATTGAGTATTTGTCGGACGGAATTACCGAAAGTATTATCAACAATTTGTCGCAGCTTTCCGGTCTTAGGGTAATGTCAAGTAATTCCGCGTTTCGATTTAAGGGCAGCCAAACCGATATGAAAAATATCGCTTCGCAACTCGGTGTCGAAATTCTCGTCACGGGCGACATCAAACAGTTCGGAGATAAGCTTATTATCAATGTTCGTCTGATCGACGCGAGCGACGATTCGCAAATTTGGGGCAATCAATATATTAAATCGTCCAATGACATCCTCACCGTGCAAACAGAAATCGCACAAGCCGTCGCCCAAAATCTGCGTTTGAAATTAACCGGAACAGAACAGCAGCAACTGGCGAAACGTCCGACGGAAAACTTCGAAGCATATCAACTTTATCTGAGAGGACGTTTTCACGTTTTCAAATTAACACTGCCTGAAATAAATCGAGGCATTTCTTATTTTCAGCAGGCGATTGAAATTGATCCGAATTATGCACTTGCTTATGCGGGTATCTCGGACGCTTACCGTTCGCTGTCCGTCGGCAGTGAGATAAATCCCGCCGAAAATATACCGAAATCTAAATCGGCGGCAGAAAAGGCAATCGAGATTGATGAAACTCTTTCTGAAGGTCATACAGCCCTCGGAGCAATTTTTTTCTGGGGCGAATGGGATTGGACGGCCGCTGAGAATCAGTTCAAACGTGCCTTAGAACTTGATCCGAATAGCGCAAACGCACACCTGTTTTACGCACATTTACTTTCAAACACAGGGCGACATGCAGAAGCACTTAACGAAGTAAAACTAGCCAGAGAACTTGACCCGCTTTTTCCATTTACCGGTGCACTCGAAGGACAATTTCTGCTTCACGCCGGACGAGCGGACGAAGCATTAGCCCGACTAAAGGAAACCTTCGAACTGGCAGCGAATTTCTGGATGCCGCATTTATTTGCTTCGAATGTCTATATCGAAAAAGGAATGTATGCTGAAGCAATTGCCGAAGCACGCAAAGCAACGGAATTTGGACCCGCCCAAACCGTTTCAATCGCCTCCGAAGGTTACGCCATGGCAAAATCGGGAAGGCAGGACGAAGCAAGTAACTTGCTTGATAAACTAATGAAATTATCAACTGACCGTTATGTGCCGCCTAACCACATCGCACTTATTTATAACGGGCTTGGCGAAACAGACAAAGCACTCGATTGGTTAGAAAAAGGCTATGAACAGCACGACCCGAAAATGGCTTTTCTGAAAGTCGAGCCGAAATGGAATAATCTCCACGGTGAACCTCGTTTTGTTGAGTTGATGAAGCGCATGAATTTTGAATGATCCCGTCGTGTATTGCTTCCAAATGTCGATCAAGAATAATCCACGTTTACGATCCCGGCGATATGAGAGTATCGGAATCTTCCGACTACCCGCCCGTCATCGGTCAAAAACCTGATTTCTTCGGTCCCCGATACCATGTATTTATTGGCCTTTACGACCAAAGTCGCGCCGCTCGTCATCATAATTATGAAACCGTTTTCTGACAAAAGTGCTTCGCTGGGTTTTTCCATATTGTTTTCCTCGTGTATATCCGATAATACCGGACCACCTTCATAAACCTTTTTACTTTCCGTATTTGAGTTAAAAAAGCTATTATATAACAGTTGCCGTATTCTTCGCCCAACCGCCACATTCCTTAAAATATTCAAGACAATCATTCAATGATGACATTTTTCAACAGTTTCGAAGAGTTGACGGGCTTACCGGTTTTTATCGGTTATGTTTTCTTTTTCCTGCTTGGTTCGATTGTCGGAAGTTTTCTAAACGTCGTGATTCACCGCGTTCCGCTCGAAAAATCAATCGTTTTTCCAAACTCTGCCTGCCCGAGCTGCGAAAACAAGATCAGGCCGTATGACAATATCCCGATCCTCAGTTGGCTGATTTTGAGAGGAAAATGCCGTACCTGCAAGGACCCGATCTCGATACGCTATCCGGGTGTTGAACTTCTTACCGGTCTATTATTTCTCTTGGTTTTTTGGACAGTCGGATTCTCAGCCTTTCTTCCGGTGGCTCTGATCTTTGTCACTGCGATCATTTCGCTGATTTTTATCGACGCAGAACATATGATTCTGCCAAATGTCATAACCTACCCGCTTCTTATTTTCGCCGTCGCGGTTCGCCTTATTTTTCCTCTGTTGTTTGGTATAACAGACGTTTTTCCCGACCTGAGTCATTATCCTCTTACGCTTCTGGATGCTCCGCCTGCGTGGATCGTGTCGCTTGTAGGTGCGGTCTTCGGTGGATTGTTGGGCGGAGGATCGCTGTGGTTGGTTGGAGAACTTTGGAAAAGACTTCGGGGCGTTGATGCCATGGGGCTCGGGGATGTCAAAATGATGTTCGGAGTCGGGGCCTTGCTTGGGTGGCGTCTGACCTTCCTATCGATCTTTATCGGTGCTTTGACAGGTGCAATTGCCGGAATCATTCTGATCTCGCGTCAAAAAGACAAAAACATGCAGGCTCAAATACCTTTCGGAATATTTTTGGGAATTGGTTCAATTATTGCCCTTCTATTTGGGGAATATTTGGTGGGCTGGTATTTAGAGAATTTCATTCCAAACTAAATCGATTAGGCGTTAATCGTGATCGATTCTTCGAGGCAGGTGAGCGAACAATAATAGTTAGATTTTAATTTCACGGCATCTTCCTGCGACGTCCATTTATTACATTTCGGGCAACGGATTAGTTCGCTGTCTTTGCTCGTATCTTTGCGCGGAACCTGTTTTTGCCTTGGTTTCGCCTGCTGCTGAAAATTTCGGTAAGTTCGCCACATAAAAAGCGCAGTTTGGATATGCTTGCGATACCGATAAACGATCATCGCGATGAGAACGGCAATTAGAACTAAAATTATTAACCACTTCATCAGTTATTTATGAGCAAAATGTTTTTCTCAAATTCCTTTATGCCCGGATTTGCAGGGCTAACTTCTTTCAACCTTGCCAGGTAGCGGGAAGCGGCTTCATTATTTTTCGATTCTATTTGTGCCTGTGTCAT
>JBGTGX010000138.1:0-35033 GCA_041746475.1 Pyrinomonadaceae bacterium
TTTTGTTCATATTTCCAAATGTTGCCTTGGCAATTCCAAAAGATGATTCACAGTCTTTTGCCATCACTAATGTTACGGTCATTCCAATGGATTCCGAGCGCTTTATTGAAAATCAGACCGTCATCATAAAAAATGAAAAAAGCCGGCTATGATGCAATAAAAATGTATGGAACGCGACCGGATTACAGTATGACAGCGGAAACCTATCATCGTTTATTAGAAACTGCCAAAAAACTTGATATTCCCGTAGTTGGCCATACTCCGCGTGGATTACCTTTTCAAACCGTTTTGGATGACGGACAAGCCTCGGTTGACCACGCTGAAGAGATTTATTACGTTTATCAGCCAATCATCGAAAAAATGGGTGCGATCGCGGATTTTCAGTTTGAAAAAATCAGTCTTGAAGAATATCGAAAACTCAACCCCAAATTTCCCGATCTACAGAAGGAAATTTTGCCGCTCATCAAAAGACTGGCTCAGGACGTAAAAAAAACGGATTTGGTTTTTTCCCCGGGATTGATTACTTACGAAACTATTGTGCGGCAAATAACTTCGGAGTATCCCGAAATGTTGGGCGATCCCAAAATGCAATATGTTTATCCATTGCAACGTGTTTATGCGGGACCCGGATTTAATTCTTATCGCGGACGCTGGTCGGACAGGTTAAACGAGATGCGGACGCTTCACAAATATCTTTTGGAAATCCAAAAACTGATGGTCAGAGAATTTTACAAAGCCGGAGTCCCGATAATAGCTGGAACGGATGCGACTCTAACATTTGTTATCGAAGGCTTTTCCCTGCACAACGAACTGCAAAGATTGGTTGATGCGGGCTTAACACCTTTTGATGCACTAAAAGCCGCGACAATTACTCCCGCTAAATTTCTTAAAATAGACAATAAGGTTGGAACAATCGCCGTTGGTAAAAACGCCGATCTGGTTTTGCTGGATGCTAATCCACTGGAAGGCATAAAAAACACCCGAAAGATCAGCGGGGTTTTTGTTAACGGAAAATGGCTTTCGAAATCCAAAACCGTTCAAATGCTAGAAGATTTCGCTCTGTCATATCAGCCGTTTTGGGATGTCATCACGGATTCCCAAAAGTATTTTTCAAAAGGTGATTTCAAAGGCGGACTTGCGGCATACAAACGTCTGGAAAATAAAACCGATGAGATTTCCAGCTATTTTGAATCTACCGTGAATTTTCAAGGATATACCTTTATTCGGCAAAAGAATCTGGAAAAGGCGGAAGAATTATTCAAGTTAAATACCGAATATTTTCCGAATTCCGCAAATGCCTGGGACTCACTGGCTGAGGTTTATATGCTCAAAGGCAATCAGGATCTGGCGATCAAATATTACAAAAGATCTCTTGAATTGAATCCAAATAACACAAATGCCGCTGAACAGATCAAAAATCTGGAAACAAAGAAATAACGAGGAGCTAATATGAAGTTTTTGAAGTTAAGTTTTAAGGTTTTAGCGATTTCTTTGATCTGTCAAATTATCTTCAACATTGGAATTTTTGCTCAACAAGATTCTGCTCCGGAAGATTTAACCACTGACCAATGGCGTGAGGATTTGCGTTATTTAGCAGAGCAAATGCCAAAAGTTCACAAAAATGCTTTCCATACAATCTCGAAAAAACAATTTGAAGCGGCAGTCAAAAAGCTTTATAAGCAAATCCCATCACTAAAACGGCACCAGATAATCGTTGAACTTTCAAGACTGACAGCAATGATCGGCGATGGACACACGGATTTATGGCTCGGACACGATGCCATCGGTTTTCATCAATACCCGTTACGAGTTTATCTTTTTGACGAGGGTTTGTATTTGCAGGCGGTCGAATCTCGTTATGCGGAGTTTGTCGGGAATCAGATCGTAAAGATCGGAAAACTACCGGCGGAAAAGGCATTTGAAAAAGTGAGCGAAATTTTGGCTAGAGATAATGAATTTTATCTGAAGGCATATACGCCGCGTTATTTGAACTCGCCGGAAATTCTGAATGCTCTCGGCATCATGGATGATATGAATAAAGGAGAATACACGGTACGGGATAAAACGGGGAAATTGACGACGCTGACATTTTCTCCCGGAAATACAAACGACGATTTGAATTCATGGTCCGTCGAAGCACCGCAAAATACTTTTTCCGACAAATTCGTTAATGCCCGAAAATTCGATAAAAACACTCCGCTTTATCTGAAAGACGTGCAGGATATTTTTTGGTATGAGTATCTGCCGGACTCAAAAATGCTCTATGTGAAGGTAAATACTATTCGCAATAAATCCGATGAAACGATTGAGGCTTTTGCCGATCGGGTTTTTCAGGTGGTTGACGAAAAGAATGTGGAGAAATTCGTTCTTGACATCCGACAAAACGGCGGCGGCAACCAAAGTCGGGCGGCTGAATTACTTGGATTGCCGATATCAACATTGAATAACAAGGTCAAAGATTACGATATTAAGTATTCAAGATCTTCTAAACCCCGTGATTACTTCAGATAATTTTAAAACGTTTCTGTCCTAGTTGACAAATTCTACCTGCATACCTACCACCATTTTAATTTTTAATTGTATTGGTAAACTAAGTTAGTGCCAGTTCAATTATAAAGCAGCGCGCAAGTACAACCTTGACCTTTGCGAAACTTAAACAAGTAAAATCGCGCTTTGAAACCGAAGGTCTTTCCAATTTGGAACTGGCTCGTCGCTCTGACGTTCATCGTCCCACCATCGCTAAATCGGTCGAGCGGGATTCTCCATATAACACGCCTGGTTCAAAAAGAAAGAAACTAGTCGTAATGCACGAAATATTACAAGCTGAGATTTAATACGAAAAGCCGACCCGACGCACGAATGGCTTCGCATCGCTTTAAGCGGGTTGAGAACTTTCAGCAAGACTTGAATATGCACGGGAGAGGCAATTTCCAACCGCGGTTTAGTTCTGTGGAGAGGCTACGTCGCAACTCACTTTGTGCATCGAAAACCCAAAGCCATTTGTTTTACCGTCTTTATCAGCTTCTACTCTTACCGAAATGGTTTCAATGTCAGTGAGTTTGTAAACGATTCGCTGCGGGAAGTCGTGTTCGGGGTTTTCGAAAATCGCTTCCTTGTCGATCAGCGAAGTGAGTTTGAAAGCGGTTTCGCTTTTCGCGTTAGCTGGTTTTGCAATGTAATAAATGTCTGATCCTTGCTCAGCGATTCTGAGATATTCAAAAAATCCAACACGTCCGTTTTTCAAGGTTCTGCTTACACCTAGCATCATTCCTGCAGGGGCGGTCCAGTGTTCCATCGTAAAGGAGTCTGCGGTTTTTCCCTTTTTTTCCCAACACCCCGAAATCCAGCCCAAATCATCAATGGTATTCTTTGAGTTTTCTTGTCCCAAAGCAATTGCCGAAAAAATCGAAATCAATAATACACTTAAAAATATTTTCATTATTCGTTTCCCCAAACTAAATTTGTTTGAAAGTTTAGCAAACATTATCTTTTTCCTATTGTATAAATTCGACATTATGTGACAAACGAATCCGACATAGCAGTTTGTTGATTGATAAACGTTTGCGGGCTGACCCCAGCGAACTCGCGGAATTCCCTTATAAAATGGGCTTGATCTGAATATCCGTAAGAATATGCGATATCCGCCCACATCGGTTTTTGATCACAATTAAGAGTTTTCACGATCCTTTGAAGCCTTGTGATTCGGCAAAATAATTTGGGTGTAATTCCGACCTCGCTATTGAAATGGCGTTCAAGTGTTTTCCAACTTGTGTTCAACGTTTTCGCCAATTCTTTTATGCGGATCTGACCGTTGTTTTTCAAAATGATCCTGGTTGCGAGTTTTGCCAAATTCCCGCTTTTTGAATCTTCAAAGCTCTTAAAAACCGCACTCTCGAATATGGCGATTCTCATTTTAGTTGAAACCGCTTCGTTGATTCTCGCTTCGACTTCAATGCCAAGATTGCCCAAAACGGCATCGACGCGTTCGATCTTATTGGTCAGGTCGTTTGCTGATTGTCTCAGCAACGGATATATCCCGGCAGGCTCAAACCGAATTCCAAACAGATCTACGGCATCGGTTGGCTCAACAGTCACATGCTGCTTGAACTGGCCTACTACAATCGCCTTTGGCTGAAGCTCGATAAGGTTATCATGGTGTCGTCTAAATGGAGCCGCAAGGTTAAACACAATTTCGGGGCAACCGTCAGGCAGAATCAACTCACGCGTGTTTTTCGCTTCCGAGCCATGTTTTAAAACCCAGAAGCATCGAATAAACCCTCTAAACTGCTCGGATGGACTTAATTCTTCATAAAACATAAAGTTTTTAATAGTTTAGACGTGCTTAGTTAAACCTTTTGTTCACATTTCAAAAATTATTGTGTATAATGGCGGTCTGATTTGTTAGTCTAGCAAATTTTGCAACTTGTCTATAATTAAATCGCATCTAGAAATAGAGTATTGATGCGCCGCATCATTCGAGATTATTGTGATAGCGTCTATTAGAATTTCGCTGATCCTATAAATTTCACCCCTAGATTTTAATCCGCTCGGAGGAAATATGTTCATTAAATCGAAAATTTTTCGCATTGTATCCCTTTCTGCAATCGTTATTGTTTTAACGGCGTTTGCCTTTGCTGACACGATCCGATTGAAAAATGGGAGCATTATCAAAGGCAAGATAGTGAGCTTTGGGAGAGGACAGTTTGTAATCGTTGTGGGAGATGGAGCCCGCCAAAGAAATCTTAGTTATTTTGCAGACGAGATCGAGTCGATTCAGTTTGATTCCGGAAGTAACCCTGCTGAGATGATAAATACTTCTGCTGACCGAACGGACGTTACCACAAAGAAACCTGCTTACACGAAAACCTCCGACGGCAACAATACCGTTATAACGATAGGTTCGGCGCCGCCAAACACGAATCCCAAAGCAAAATCTGCACCTAATGACGGCGATGTCCCGGAGCCAAAATACACACCGCCGGCTGATACGGCGGTAAAAGCTCAGCCTATCCGCATTAGTGCAAAAGTATTGGCCGACAATACTGCAAACGGTTGGACAAATTCCGGTTGGGTTGTTCGCAAAGGACAGAAAATCCGCATCATGGCAAACGGGCGAATCTCGCTTGGCAATGGAAGATATTCTGCACCTACTGGGATAAGCACGCTCCCGGATGCTCAAAAGCTTATCAAAAACGAACCGACCGGTGGTTTGATTGTCGTGATCGGTGATGACAACAATGATTTTATCTTCGTTGGAGCGGACCGGGAGTTTATTGCAGAGCGAGATGGTGCTTTATTTCTTGGAATCAATGAAGGCGTTCTTGCGGATAACTCCGGATCATTCAACGTTACCATCGAGATTGATCCAAATATCGTTAAATAAAAGTTTGACAACACTATCCTTATGAAGTGCTCCGGAGGGACCGAAAGCCTCCGGGGCTTTTCATTTTAAATCCCGTGTTTATGGCTTTTTCCTTGATTAATTCCAACCAAAGAGCGACAATTTGTATCTAACCGGCATAATTTGTGTTTCAAAAGGTTGTGAGAATATGAATTCTATTATCGAACCGCGAGTTTTTAGATTTGCTGCGATTTTGTTGTGTTTACTGTTTGGAATTTCGGCGATCTCGTTTGGACAATCGAGACCTCAACGCCCTACAACGAAGACCGGAACGGAAAAGAAGAATCAGCGTCCGGTTCCAAAAACCGCCGAGGAGCTAAAGAAGGAAGAGGAAGAAAGACGGATCGAAGAAGAATCTCGAAACGCGGTCGTCGATGATGATGTTTTGGAAATAAAAACCAACATCGTGAATGTAGATACTGTCGTTTACAACAAGAAAAACGGCCAAATTATTACAGGATTAAAAAAGGAAAACTTTGCGGTTTTTGAAAATGGCGTAAAACAGGAAATCACAAATTTTGCGGTACCGGAATCGCCGATCACGGTTACTTTGGTAGTTGAGTACAGCAAATGGTCGGAGTTGTTCGGACGAGACCGAACTTCGTGGGATCCAGGACACTTGGAAGTTGTCCGACCGGTAGCCTATTTCCTTTCACAGTTTATTAAACCGCCGAATGATTACGCGTCTGTAGTGGCTTTTGATATCCGACCGACGCCGATCACGGACTTTACAAACGATCCGGCGAGATTGCAGAGCACCATAAATTTGCTGCTTCGAAATCGTCCGGCATTCCGTGAAAACAATCTGTTCGACGCAATGAAATTTGCATTGGTCGGAGGAAAAGCCGATTCGGTCGTACTTGAAAATTCGGAAAGCGAAAAATCCGAATATGGCGGAATGGTCGATGTGAAATCACCGCGCCGGGCGATTATTTTAGTTGCGTCGGGAATCGATACGTTCAGCAGAATTAATTATAGTGAAGCAAGAAAGGTTGTTCAAAATTCCGGGATTCCCTTTTACATTATCAGCACCGGGAATTTGTTTTTCAAGAAATACGAGCAATATCTTGGCCCGACCGATTCAATTGATGGAACCCCGGGACGCTTGACGTTTCTACAGGCGCAAAATCAAATGAACACTTTCGCAAAGGAATCCGGTGGACAGCATTTTCCTATGACTTTCCCGAGCGAGTTGCCCTCAATTCTTAACTCTGTCAATGTATTGCTGCGGAATCAGTACAGCATCGCATATGATGCAGGCGACCAAAAACGTAAAGCCGGTAAGAAATATAAGCTTGAAGTTAGAGTTGATTTAAACGGTGACGGCCAATTTGATGACAAACAACTTGAAGTTCAGCACCGTCCATACTACATACCCGAAGAAGACGATAACAATAAGGCCGACAAATAAGGCGATTTTTGTTCGTGCTTCAAGTGGGACTGGCGCGTTTGTGTTAGTCTTTTTTATGCACACATTATTTTCAAACTGAACTGATCGTTACTGGTTTTGAGTTCGACACGTTCACCCGAGAACAATTGTGACTGTTTTAAAATCATTGGTAAACCTCCTTGCGGCAAACGTATCCCATATTCACGGCGCGAAAATACAGCAGACATTTGCGGATTTATGCGCTGCGTGATCCCAAAACGAATCGCTTTCGACGCCAGAGGAGCGAAACCATTTGTCCTACGCGGATTCGTAAATTCGATTGCGTTATCAAAAATTGAAATGCGGGTCGGCAAGTCTCGAATTGCCAGATCTCGATGCACGAGTAAATTTGCGACAGCCTCTTTTACGGAGTACATATGATAATTTCCGCGCGGATGTGTGAGCGAATCGGATTTTTTCGAATTTATTTCCTTCGATTTGTATTTCCACAAATCACAGTATCGCTCAATAAACGAAAGTAGCCGTTCGTAAGCAGTAAGTAAATTACTATTAAATTCTATCCTTTCGATTTCGGGTGACGATTCATCGCTTCCGGAATATCGCACCGCGGTTACATTCGCGTGAGGCAAAGCTTTTGCTACCGCTTCTTCTTTTCCGAATAAAAGTAAACCCGCGACCGTAGGTAAGAACGCTTCGCCCATTCCCGCCGCCATAAGCAGATCTTTCCTTAGGAAGTTTTTTGTTTCGTACATTCCGTTTCCTTGACGAGTTCCTCCGAAGCCGTCGGCAAACCCCCAAAGTAACCCATCATCAATATCATTTTCAGCAACGCCCGCTATCGGTATATTCTCGTAAAACAACGGACGAACTTCTTCGATCAAAACTGAAAGCTCTTCCCTTGTCGCTTCTCTCTTTTCCGCTCCGATTCTAATGAAAAACTTGCCGTCGCTCGTCCGATACGGGCGGTTTTTTGGAACGATGTCGAGTGCAACTACGCGAAAGCCGTTATCGAAAGCGATCGTATCAATTAACGGAACAAGCGGCGGGTAAATTTCGCTCCGGCATATCCGAACTAATTCTTCCTGGACGCCCTCCGGATTTCTAACGCCTTCTACGCGCAACTGATCCGTTACACCAAAAATAATCGCTCCGCCATCTGTATTGGCCAGAGCAACGATCTCCTGGGCGATCTTCGCTGGATTTGAAAGCTTCAATTTTAGTTCGAGATAGGTATCTTCTCCACCGCGAATCAAACGTATTAACTCCGCCCGGGTAGTTAATAGTGCGGGCTGGTTTGAAAGATATTCTTGATAGGTACGCTGGTCCGATGAGATTTGGCGTTGACCATTACGGAATTTTCTTCGTGCCATCGATTTTTGTGTAATTTATGTCGCGACGGCACACGTAAAAACCGTCCGGGTTTCAACTTTAAAGACCTATACCGCTGGAATTAGATCGTCGTTCTATGTTTTATTGAAACATTGAATTCAAAAAAAGTAAAAACCCTTGCTTGGAAGAAGGGTTTTGCATCGTGATATAATTAACGTTTTCGTAACTGGCAGAAAATCAAACAGATGGAACAGGAAATCATCACAGCTTACGTTGGGCTTGGGTCGAATCTCGGAGACCGAGCGGGCAACCTTTTGCTCGCGGTTCGAGGTTTGATGGAAGCGGGGTTGCGCATAAACCGCCTTTCCGCAATCTATGAAACCGATCCGGTCGGAGTCGTAGAACATGAAAATTACCTCAATATGGTTGCAGAAATTTGCCTGACAAACATCACACCTTCGCAAGTTCTCGCCCGTATGATCCGATTAGAATATCTTCTAGGAAGGCGTCACAAGTTTCTCGAACACCCGCGGACCGCAGACTTAGATCTTTTGCTTTATGGAGACCTCGATATTGATACCGAGTTTTTACAGATTCCGCATCCGCGTTTGCACGAAAGAAGATTCGTGCTCGTTCCTCTGGTTGAACTTACGCCTCATCTGGTTCATCCGGTGCTAAATAAAACGGTTTCAGAACTCCTAGAGAATCTCGATGACAGACACGAAGTTACCCGTTGGTACCCGGATAATGATATTCGCGAGGCGGTCAACCGCGAAGAAACAAAAGCTCTCACAAACTAGACTCGAAACTGGCAAATAGCTAGACTTGTTAAGTCTTATGGCATATCTAAAACCGGATCGACCCGAAAAAGTTTACGTACCCGCGCTTCGCAAAGCGAAAAAAAAGGGTGAAAAGCTTGTCTGCCTGACCGCATATAACTACCCGACGGCAAGAATTGTAGATGAAGCGGGAGCGGAGTTGATCCTCGTCGGCGACAGCATCGGAAACGTAATTCACGGTTACGGCAATACGATCCCGGTCACACTTGAAGAAATTCTTTCCGCAACAAAAGCCGTTAAGCGCGGCGCGGAAAGGGCGCTTATAATCGCCGATATGCCCTACGGAACCTATCATGTCAACGAAGATGAAACAGTCCGGAACGCCCTGCGTTTGATGAAAGCCGGTGAAGCTGAAGCTGTAAAACTTGAGGGCGGGAGCAATAGAGTAAAGATCGTCCGGAGATTGGTTAACGAAGAAATCCCGGTCGTCGCGCACATTGGCTTGACGCCTCAATCAGTGCACAAACTTGGTGGTTACCAGGTACAGGGGAAAACTACCGATACTGCACGAAAGTTAATCGAAGATGCGAAAATGCTTGAAGAAGCGGGAGCGTTTGCGATAGTTTTGGAACTCGTACCACAGGAAATCGCTGAAATCATTACGAATGAACTAACAATCTCAACGATTGGAATCGGAGCCGGGGCTGCTTGTGATATTCAGGTTTTGGTTTTGCACGATTTGGTTGGTCTTACCTTTGGACGCCTTCCGCGTTTCGTGCGGCAATATGCAAATATTCGTGACGTAATGACGGAAGCCATTACTCATTGGATGGACGACGTAAGAAGTGGTGATTATCCGAGCGAAGCAGAATCTTACGGTTCGCCAAGCGGAATTGACATTGAAAGCCTTAAATCTTAGGCATATCTATGGAAATTATCAATAGACGACAAAGAATGGCGTCACTCGCCCGAAAAATACGCCGCGAAGATAAAACGATCGGGTTTGTGGCGACCATGGGTGCACTACACGATGGACATCTGAAATTAGTAGAGAAAGCGCAGCAATTGAGCGATATCGTAATTGTTTCAGTCTTTGTAAACCCAACGCAGTTTAACGAAGAGCGCGATTTCGATGCATATCCACGAGATATTACCGCTGATGCCGCAATCTTGGCGGGACAAAATGTTGACTACGTTTTTGCACCGGATTCCGAAGAAATATACGGGGAGGAATTTTCGACATTTGTTACGGTTGATGAATTGTCTGACAAACTTGAAGGGGCATCTCGTCCAGGTCATTTCCGCGGCGTTGCCACTATCGTAACAATATTATTTAATACGATAAGACCGGAATTCGCTTTTTTCGGGCAAAAAGACGCCCAACAGGTTGCGATAGTAAAGAGGCTCACGAAGGATCTAGGATTTGATACGGAAATTGTGGTTATTCCGACGGTTCGCGAAGGATCGGGGCTTGCGATGTCCTCTCGTAATGAAAGATTGAGCCAGGGCGACAGGCAGTCTGCGGCAGTAATCTATAAGGCGTTGCTAGCCGCCCAAGTTGCGATCGAAGGCGGTCAAAGGAATACGTCAAAGTTAACTCAAATAGTGCGAACCGAGATCGAAATGGAGCCAAACGCAAAAATCGATTATATTGCGTTTGTCGACACTGAAAATCTTGACCCTATGGAAAAGGTCGGTGAAAAGGGTGTTTTAATCGCAATTGCGGTTAGATTTGGCGAGATTCGTCTGATTGATAATATGATTGTTGTGGCTTAAGCAGTAAGTTGGACTAAAAATTGCATCTAAGTTAGCGATGAATCGCTTTTAGGGTGAAAACTATGAAAACTATTAAAAATTTGATCTTAACGTCGTGTGTGGTTTTAGTATTATCTCTCGCAGTCGCAGCACAAAATATTGTTTTTACATCACTTACAGGCGACAAAATCGACGTTGAATCGCAAAAAGACAAGGTCGTCGTTATGGCGATCGGTGCAAGTTGGCTCCCGCTTTCAGACGACCAAGCAGCTACGATAAATAAGCTCGCGAAAAGATATGAAGGAAGGGAGGTCGTTTTCTATTTCATCGCGACGGACTCGGCGTCTGCGAAATCTAAGAACTATGCGAGCGACGATGATATTACTAAATTTGTTAAACGTAACAAGTTAAACGTAACTATTCTTCGAGATAATGAGGGAAAATCTTCGATTCAAAAGTATAAATTGGATCAGCTACCAGCATTTATCATCCTCGATAGGAATGGCAAGATCGACGGTGATCCTATAACCGGGATCGATCCGCTTCAGGAAATCGACACTGCAGATATTTTGTCAAAAAGAATCGATAGGCTTTTATAAGGATTTTTTAAGGGTATTATAAAGCGGGCTTCTAACCAAAGCCCGCTTTATTTTTGCATAAATGCCTATCGCTCAAACCGTCTCGCCAAATCATAAACCAAGCTTATCGGTAGTCCCACAATGTTCCAGTAATCGCCTTCAATTTTCTCAATAAACAAAGCCGCCTCAGCCTGCACTGCATACGCACCCGCCTTGTCCATTGGTTCGCCGTTCTCGACCAAAAAGTCAATCTCCGAACCAGAGAGCTCCGCAAATTTGACCTTTGTTCGTTGAACGCCGGTCTCTGAATTACCATCTTTTGTTAGGGATACGCCGGTTAAAACTTCGTGCCAACGCCCGGAAAGTTTTCTAATCATTCCTCTCGCATCGTCCAAGTCTATCGGCTTCCCAAGTATTTGTTCATTAATAACGACTGTAGTATCCGCCCCAAGCACCAATTCACCTCGACGTTTTTGTGCAATCGCAGCTGACTTCGTTATCGCGAGTCTTTCGACATAAACGTCAGGCAGCTCTCCGTCGATTTCACTTTCATCAACATTCGAAACCACCTTTTCGAATTCCCATCCAACGGAGGTTAGAATTTCCGATCTCCGAGGACTCCCCGACGCGAGAATTAATTTTGGTAGGTTCATCTTTATTCGGTTATGTTTTATCATCTTACGAGATAGTATTTAGTATTTGCCAAATGTTCAAAGTGACGCGCAAACTGACCAATGGAAGATTTATTTAGGTTGTTGCCAAAATTACTCGAGAATTTCGAAGATTCGGATGAGGTTCGCGAAGCAGTCGTCTTCGCAACTTGGAAAAAGGCTGCGGGTAAGTCGCTCGCGAGCCATACAACTCCACTCGAATTGATAGATAAACGCCTGTTAATTGGCGTTCGTGACATTACCTGGAAGCGCCATCTTGAATCGCTTGCGGGACAAATGATTTTTAAGCTGAATTCGATTTTAGGTCGCTCCGAAGTGACGTTTATGGAGTTTAAAATCGACGAGAGCTTGGCGGAAATAAATTCGGGTCAGATTGATGGTCCACGGACCTCAAGTATCCAGGATGAAAAAATCGCTTTCGATGAAGTTTCCGACAGTTTAGAGTTGGCGGCAAAGAGCATCGCGGATGAAGACCTTCGGCGAGCATTTTTATTAGCTGCCGGAAGTTGTCTGGTGCGAAAAAGAAATATGAATGGCATTCAAAACGGTAAATAACAAAAATGGATATAAGACAGGTCGCAAAACTCGCCCATTTAGACATCACGGATAAAGAAGTGGAGATCTATACTCCGCAGATGGCAGACATCGTAGCGTATGTTGAACAATTGAATGAGCTTGACATCGAGGAAGTTGAAGCATCAATTGGCGGTCTCACCGCTCAAGGGGAACAAACTGACACCAGCCGCCAAGACACAGCTGTGAAATCTCTCGAACAGGAAAAAGCCCTGGAGCAGGCTCCATCGGCGGTCGAAGGGCATTTCCAAGTTCCGAAGGTATTATGAAATGGAACGTCAAATACGAAATTCTGAGAGTGATGAGGGGGAAGGTCTTTTTTATCGGCACCCTGCTTTTGGCATCGTTTGTACTTCTTAGTTGCGGGCAACCCGTGCTGGAGTCATCGGAGTGCATCGAAGCCAGAGATCCGCTCAAGAGATTCTATTCTTTTCACATCGGTAACGAAATGATTCCTTCAATAGAAAATTTAGAACAACGAAAGAAATTTTTGAGCACTCGCTTGGTTGAAGATTTGAAACAACATACGGGGTCCGAAAAGGATTATTTTACTCAGACCGAAGATTATCCGAAGGCATTCCGCGCTGGTAAATGTGAAACTATCGATCGAAAACGCGCTTCCTTTCAGGTTCTGCTTTTTTGGCGAACCAATGACGAAAATATTCAGCGCGAGATAACGGTCGAAACAGTTAAAGAAGGAGAAGAATGGTTGATCGATACGGTTAAACCAAACAATTAGTATATGGAAGATCGATTAACTTTTTATCATCCGACGGAGGAGCGCCTCAACGTCATTTCACATGGATTTGGCTTGGTCTTGAGCATCATTGCGCTCGCCCTGCTGATTGTGACAGCCACCAAGAATGGAACCATTTGGCATATTTTAAGCTTCAGCATTTACGGAGCCAGCCTCGTTATACTCTATTCGGCTTCGACTCTTTACCACTATGTTCAAGAGCCGAAACTCCGGTACAAACTCAACATTTTGGACCACGCGGCGATTTACGTTCTAATTGCGGGTTCTTACACACCGTACGCCATCAATGTGATCGAAGGAACCGTCGGTTGGGCGATGTTTGGAACGGTTTGGACTATCGCGATTGTCGGCGCCTCGCTAAAACTATTTTTTACCGGGAAATACGGCATTATTTCAACGATCGCATATATATTGATGGGCTGGCTGGGAATTTTCGCAATAAAATCGCTACTTCAAAATATGCCGGTTGAAGGGGTTATATGGCTGGTCATCGGAGGTATATCTTATACGCTCGGCGCAATTCTGTACGGATTAAAGCGAGTGAAATATAACCATGCGATGTTTCATGTGTTTGTTTTATTAGGAAGTATTTCTCATTTCATATCTGTCTTTATTTACGTTTTACCACCACAGGTTGGGTAATAAATGAATTCAAGCGTCACATATTATTCACGCAAAGTTCATCGATACTTGGGAATATTTATTGGTGTTCAATTTTTATTATGGACCTTGGGTGGACTTTATTTTAGCTGGACCGATATTGAAGAAATTCGAGGGGAGCATCTGCGGAGCGAAGTTAAAACCGTCTCGAATTCGCAGGATTTGGTCTCACCTAGCCTGGCGCTTTCGGAAATCTCGCATGAAAATGCGAAACTAAAAACAATTCAACTTGTCGAGATTTTAGGAAATCCTTTCTATGAAATCGTTTTAACTGCAGAAAACGGAAAAGAGAAGACTTTTGTCGCCGACGCGACAACGGGAAAGGTCCGAAAAGAATTTACCAAAGCCGAAGCATCTGAAATCGCCTCAAACTCCCTGTTAAAAAAATCGCGGGTCAGATCGATTGAGGTATTGACCGAGGAAAATGTCGGGGCGCATCACGAATATCGGGAAAAACCACTTCCGGCTTACGCGGTAAATTTCGAATACCCTTCGGATTTAACGGTTTACGTTTCAGGGGCAACTGGAAAAGTGGAGTCTTTTCGCACAAACAAATGGAGAATTTTTGATTTCCTATGGATGCTTCACACGATGGACTACAATGGACGCGACAATATTAACAACTATATCCTGCGGGCGTTTTCAATACTGGGAATTGCAACAATTTTTTCCGGATTTGTATTATTTTTCATTACCTCGCCCGTATTTAGAAAAAGGAATATTTCGAAGTAGAATACGTATTAATTAATGAGTGAAATCCAATCAAACATTGAAAAAGCTATCCACAATGCTGAAAAGTTAAACGGCAAACTAAACTCGTTTCTTTCGATTGAAAAAGAAGGAGCATTTAAACGCGCCAAAGAAATTGAAAATTCGAGCAGCGGAAACGAGGTTTTACGCGGCGTCGCGATCGCTGTAAAAGATAATATTTGTACTGAAGGAATGCGTACGAGTTGCGGCTCGCGAATTCTTGGGAACTATAAAGCCCAATACGACGCCACCGCTGTAAGCCGTTTGAACAACGCCGGAGCTATCATTATCGGAAAGACGAATATGGATGAGTTCGCAATGGGGTCTTCAAACGAAAATTCGGCATTTGGAACCGTAAAGAATCCATGGGACATTACGAGAGTTCCCGGCGGAAGCTCGGGAGGTTCCGCAGCAGCAGTTGCGTCAGGTGTCGTTCGCGCCAGTTTAGGGTCGGAAACGGGAGGATCAGTTCGTCAGCCTGCGGCATTTTGCGGGATTGTCGGTCTAAAGCCAACGTACGGAAGGATTTCGCGATACGGATTGGTCGCATTTGCTTCCTCGCTTGATCAGATAGGGATTTTTGGACAAACGACGAAAGACGCTGCTGAGGTCCTTGGAGTGATCGCGGGCAGAGATAAAAATGATTCAACGTCGGCGGACGTAGAGGTTCCTGATTACGTGATTTCCCTCGATAAGGACGTCAAAGGAAAAACGGTCGGAGTGCCCCGTGCACTTTTCTCGGACGGACTCGATGAAGAAGTCCGCGAGTCGGTCGAAAATGCAATTGAAAATTTTAGGAAATTGGGAGTAGAGATAGTTGATGTTGAGCTTCCGAATTCCAAATATTCGATTGCGGTTTATTATATTCTCGCAACCGCGGAAGCAAGTTCGAACCTGGCGCGTTTTGACGGAGTTCGCTATGGGTTTCGCACAGAGAATGCCGATGAATTACGCGAAATGTATATGAAAACCCGCGAAGAAGGTTTTGGTGAAGAAGTTAAAAGAAGAATCATGCTCGGTACCTATGTGCTTTCTAGCGGATATTATGACGCGTATTATGCGAAGGCTCAGAAAGTTCGCACACTTTTAAAACGGGATTTTGATGACGCATTTTTGAAGTGTGACGCAATTTTAACGCCGACTGCACCAACTACCGCTTTTAAGATCGGCGAAAAATCAAACAATCCGCTCGAGATGTATCTGAGTGATATTTATACGGCATCTGCTAATCTTGCAGGCATTCCCGGCATTTCTGTACCTTGCGGACTATCAAGCGAAAATCTTCCTATAGGTCTTCAATTGGTTGCAAAGCCCTGGGCGGAAGACATACTATTTAATTTATCCCACATTTTCGAGAGTCATTACCCTATCAAAAGAAAACCTGGAATTTGCGTTCAACGCGAACAATCTTGACCTGCTTCTATCTTTTAAACCTAAAAGAGCCGAGATTATCCGACGCTTCTCATAACTCCCAGCTTGCATAACTAGAGTTCGAACATTAGAGTTTCGTGATTTTATCCCGTATCGGCTTTGAAATGTAGTACGGCCGTCCTCGATTTTCAATTGACGGCAATAGGTATCTCCATGCTACTGAATCCGCAAATAATTCTTCCGCCTTTTGCGCCGATTCAGGACGTGAAAATAGGTAGACTAGTCCGAATTCACAATTTAGGACTCGCAAGTGGTGAAGTTGGCCCCATTTTATCGAGACAGTTTTGCGATTCGGCAAACCGCTTTAATATCTAGTAAAAAATACCGTTAACGGTTTATGGGGCGGAATATAAACGAATACACCTGCCCTGCCGATTCTACTCCGACCCCAATCTATTCTGCGATACCCACTTGGCTTAGAGCGTAAGCATAATCAAACGCAATCTCCTTGTACCGGTCATATCTTCCTGATGACCCGCCGTGGCCGCCGCCCATATTAGTTTTAAGCAATATTTGCGCGTCATTTGTCATCATGTCCCTGACTTTCGCCGTAAATTTCGCACCTTCCCAGTAAGGAACCTGGCTGTCCCAGAGCGAAATTTCCACAAGCATGTTCGGATAATCTTGCGCTTTGATATTGTCGTAGGGGGAATATTTGGCCATATAATCGAAGGCATCTTTTTCATTAGGATTGCCCCATTCGATCCATTCTTCGGTCGTTAGCGGCAAGGTTTCATCAAGCATCGTGTTCATAACATCAACAAAAGGAACCTGCGCGATCGCCGCCTTAAATGTCTCCGGCGACATATTTACAACTCCCCCCATCAGCAAACCGCCGGCGCTTCCGCCCTGAATTACGGTGCGATCAGCCGAAGTGTATTTGTTTTCCTGAAGCCATTTTGCCGAGTCAATAAAATCATAGAACGTATTCAGTTTCTTAAACATACGCCCTTCCTGGCGCCAGTTTTCACCGAGTTCGCTTCCGCCGCGGATATGTGCAATTGCATAGATCATTCCACGATCTACAAGACTCAAACGAGCCGTTGAAAAATTGGGCGTCACTGAAATTCCGTAGGAACCATAGGCATAAAGCAACATTGGTGATTTTCCATCGAGTTTTGTTCCCTTCTTCATTATTAACGAAATCGGCACTTTCACCCCATCGCGCGCGGTCGCCCAAACACGCGTCGTTTCGTATTTTGTTTTGTCGTATCCACCCAATACTTCTTCTTGTTTTAAAACCTTTATTTTGCCTGTTTTGAGATCGTATTCAATTGTTGAAGGTGGCGTGATCATCGAAGAATAAGTATACCGAATCTTTTTAGTATCAAATTCCGCATTCCCATTCGATAAACCCATCGTATAAAGGCTCTCGTCGGTGGACATACGCTTTGACTTGCCGTCCTTCAGATTCAATACACTTAGATACTCGAGTCCGTTCTCAAGTTCGGAAACTACCGCGTAATCTTTGAAAAAATCGATTCCCTCGATCTTGATCTCAGGTCGGTAAGGAATGAAATCCTTCCAGTTTTTTTCGCTTGGATCTGAGATCGGAGCCTTTACAACCCGGAAATTCTCGGCATTTTTGTTCGTAGTGATATAAAATTCGTTCTCGTAATGATCAACCGAATATTCATGCCCGGTTTCGCGAGGAAGTATCATTTTCGGTTCCGACATCGGTTTGTCCGAGGGAATATAATAGTACTCATCCATTGTTGCTGCGCTGGAATTGAGAAATATCATCTTATTATCGCGGGTGCGCCCGGAGTAAATATTGAAAAGAACGTCTATTTCTTGGTAAATCTGCGTACTTTTATTTTCTCGAACATCGTGACGGAAAAATTTGTCGGAACGCTTGGAAACTGCATCTTCGGTCGTCAAGAAAAGCGTATTGTTATCGCTCGCCCAATTCATCGTTGTCACACGCTCGATTTGATTCGGTAACGTTTTCCCGGTACGCAGGTCTTTGATCTGAAGTTTGTATTGACGATATCCGACAGTATCGACCAAAAACGCAACTAAATTCCCGTCATCGCTTACCCGCAAATTGCGGATCGAATAAAACTTAAAACCCTTCGCCATCTCATTCTGATCGAGTAAAACCTCCGATTGATTTCCGTCAAACGTTTTACTCCGCATATATATCGGATATTGTTTTCCTTCGACAGTCTTGGTCGAATACCAAAAATCGCCGTATTTATAAGGAACGCTAAGATCGGATTGTTTGATCCTGCCGATAATTTCTTTATAGAGTTTGTCGGTT
The DNA here is from genome assembly GCA_041746475.1 of Pyrinomonadaceae bacterium. GTDB lineage: Bacteria > Acidobacteriota > Blastocatellia > Pyrinomonadales > Pyrinomonadaceae > Aridibacter. Next base: position 18,338 of record JBGTGX010000138.1, read on the forward strand.
AAGGCCGCATAAGGCTTCATAACAGACTCCGTGTAGGCGTTTTCCGCCTCAAGATATTCCATTATGTCGGGCTTCTTTTTTTCATCACTCCGGTCACGCAGCCAGGCGTAATCATCCCGCAGTTTATATCCGTGAATTTTCGTTACTTTTTCGACTTTCTTAGCCATAGGTGCTTTTAAGTTTTCCTGAGCATTACTATTAACAGTGCTTCCGATAAAAATCACTATAAATACAAGCGATAAAAGATAGTGTATCCGTCCCATTTTCTCAGCTCCTTTCAATATTGTTTGGATTGTTAGATTATACAACATTGGACAGAAGCATGATTTACCATTTGCAACAAATTCCGAAATTTATCGTTGTACTCGTTAACACATTAAACATTTTGTTCATCTTTATAACCAGCGAGCAATAAATAGCTATTTATGGAGTGGTGAACAATGGATTAATTCATATTTCATACATTTCATTGTTCACCACATGGTCAAATAATGTCGGAAAGCAGAACAGCAGGAAATTTGTTTTTTCTAGAAAAACACCGTACAAGCCAAACCGCCCCAAAACCCGAAATGATTAAGGCGGAGGCAGTATTAGTGGAGAGAATCTGCGCGGGCGATCAGAATGCTTTTGATGAATTCTATAAGAAGTTGTCGCCGCTGGTTCACGGAATCGTGCTGGCTCGGGTTCCTCGTGATGAAGTTGACGACATTGTTCAAGATGTATTTATTTCCGCCTATAACAATCTTCGAAAACTTCGTGACAAAAATGCGGTGAGCTCCTGGATCGCAATGATCGCAAGGAATCGTGCGGTTGAGTTCTATCGCAGGAATAAGCCTACTGAGGAACTTTCGGATAATCTGAGCAATCCGGATGCACGAAAAACCGAAGCCCGCGAGATTCTGGATACGATTAAGCAAATGCCGGAAACCTATAGAGAGACCTTGGTACTCAGACTGGTTGAAGGAATGACCGGACCCGAGATCGCGGAGCAAACGGGAATGACACATTCCTCGGTTCGCGTAAATCTGCACAGGGGAATGCGAATGCTTCGCAGCAAACTCGGAATTAAGGAATAGGAAGAAATGAAAAACGATAATTATTTGTGGGATAAATCGGGCAGCGATCCCGAAATCGAACGATTAGAACTTGCTCTGAAAATATTTCGCGGGCAAGGTATTGAGCCTCCTGCGATCGTTCCTGAATTTGCGCCAATGCAATTTGTGCCGCGAGAAACTAATTCGCGAGGTAGATTTTCCTTTGGAATCGTTTCATTTGCATGCTTTATGCTCGCAGTTTTTGGTCTTGGAGTATTTCTTTTCAACGGAAACTATTATGAAAGGGCGGCAAACAAAACCCCGGGTGATTTAAAACCGTCGATGTCTCAAACCAATAATGCAAAAACTGAGAAACCGTTGATCGAAGAAAGATCCTTAAATACGGAAATTCGCGAAGATGTTCCGGTAGATCTTCCCGCTGTAAAAGCAAGGTATAGAAAAGCAAAGAGGAACTCCTCAACAAAACGAAAAATTTTGAGAACGAAAGTTCCGCCTCCAAAAGCGCAAAGTTTAGAGCTTACCGCAGAAGAAAAATATGCATACGAACAGCTTATGCTGGCTCTTTCGATAACAAGCTCAAATCTCAAAGCCGTTAAGGATAAGGTTCGGGGAAGTGAATAAAAGTACTCGCGAAAGATAGAAATATTCTCGGAGTGAAAAAAAAGTAATTATGAAAATCCATATTAGATATATCTTGCTGGCGATTCTCGTTTCAGCTATCGGAGCAAGTGCTCAAAGTGCTCGAATTAATTTTGGCAACCTCGAGGGTCTTGCGAAAAAAGCTTCAGAGGTAGTCGAGGTCAATGTCGATGGGAAAATTCTAACCCTTGCTAAACGCGTCCTTGTAAAAGTGAACGACAAAGATGCGCAGAAGATCGGCGAGGCGATAAAAGGGCTCGAGGGTGTATATGTGCGAGTATTCAATTTCGAGAACGAAAACGAATATAACGCGGCTGAAATCGACGCTATCAGGTCGCAGCTCAGTGCGCCGGGATGGGAAAAACTCGCAAAAGTTCGAAGTAAAAAGAACGATCAAAAGATCGACGTATTTATGATGTTTCGCGGTCAGGATATTAGCGGGTTGGCATTAGTTCTATCTGAAAAGAAACAAATTGCGCTGATAAATGTAATTGGCCCGATAGATCTTGATACGCTCATCGAGCTCAGCGGAAAAATGAATATCCCGAAGATCGATATCGATAAGGATGACGAAAATAACTAGCGGGCGGATGCCCAATAGAGGAGTGCGATGTTTAGATTAAAGAAAACTCAGGTGGGGCTAGTGCTTTTGGTCCTTACGTTCGCCGCATTTGCGCCTTCGGCGCATGCAAAGGGAAATGAATTCGACGCTGTCTGCAACCATCTTAAAAGCCGTTATAAGGCAAAAAAAGTAAAGATCCCGTTTATGTGGCTGGCACGGGCGGCGATTGGAATAATACGTCCGGCTGGCGTGAAAAATTTTAAGGTAACCATCTTTCGAGAGCTTAACTTTTCGAAAGATTCACTCCATGGCGAAATGCAGCGGATAATGAGCGAAGCCTTCAACGATGACTGGACGCCGATCCTTCGCGTTCGCTCGCGGGATGGAAATCAGGTTTATATGAATATGCGGGAAGAAGGCAGCAACGTAAAAATTCTTCTCGTCACCTTCGATAGGGATGAGGCGGTTGTCGTGCGCGCCAAATTTAGTCCGGAAAAACTTGCGAAGTTTATAGAAAACCCGAAGATCTTCGGTGTGTCGCTGGATGGAAATTCTGGGGTTGATGATAACGAAGGCAACTAATTTCCGGGTTTACATCTCAAAGGATAATAATTCTGAAAGGGAAAATAATCGCTCCTCTAAAGCGTATTAATAAAATAGAACTTTCTTTCGGAATAAAAGGGCGAGGGATTTTTGAAAGTTTTCCGTCGCCCTTTCTCGCGAAAACAAAGCAAAATAGATCAATTCTATTTTGCTTTTCAATTTCGTAATCCCAAGATATTTTATCAATTACCGCGCGTTCATAGGAATATACTTCTTATCCATCTCGCCAAGATATTCAGCGCTGGGACGAATTAGTTTGTTATTGGCAAACTGCTCTAAGATGTGTCCCGTCCAGCCTGAAATTCTACTGATGGCAAAGATCGGCGTGTAAAGATCCATCGGTATTCCCATCATGTAATAGGTCGAAGCGGAATAAAAATCGACATTGGGATTCAAACCCTTCTTTTCCATCATTAGATTCTCGAGCTTACGAGAAATATCAAACCACTTAGAATCACCTGTAACGCCGCCCATTTGCTCAGAAAACTTACGAAGCCAAGTCGCTCTTGGATCCTCGGTTTTGTAAACCGCGTGCCCCATTCCCATGACCTTTTCTTTGTTTGCTAGTTTCTTTTCAAGCCATGGCTCGACGTTATCAACGCTTCCTATCTCCTTTAACGACTTCATAACCGCCGTGTTCGCCCCGCCATGAAGCGGACCGGCTAAGGCTGCGATACCGCCCGTTACGGCGCCGTACATATCTGCTAACGTTCCTGAAATCACTCGGCAGGTAAATGTCGAAGCATTAAATCCATGATCGGCATGAAGGATCAAGCAAACGTCAAGCATTTTCGCTTCACTTTGCTCGGGTTTCTCGCCACGCATCATATATAGGAAATTTTCTGCGATATCGAGGCTTGTATCGGGATGAACCGGTTCATTACCGTTTCTGATCCTCTCCCACGCAGCTAGAATTGTCGGAAACTGCGCCGTCAGGCGAACAGCAGCATGTTTCGCGCTAGCCGGGTCCGTTTTCGTGCCTTCCTTATCATAAAAAGCGAGTGTCGAAACGCAAGTTCTCAATACGTCCATCGGTTGAGCATCGTGTGGGAAGTGTTTCATAAACACCAACACTTCCGGCGGCAATTCATAATTTGCGCGGAGCTCCAATTTTAGAACGTCCAACTCTTTTTCCGTCGGTAATTTTCCATTCCAAAGCAAATAAACCGTCTCTTCGAATGTCGAATGTTTCGCCAAATCATGGACGTTATAGCCTTGATAGATCAAAATTCCATCTGTTCCGTTAACCTTTCCCATATGGGTTTGAGCGGCTACGATCCCTCGTAATCCTACGGACGCGGTCGAACTTTCTTTTGCAGTAGTCATTATTTTTCCTTAGTAGATTAGATAGATTGCTTATCTTGAAGATACCAAAGTGAAATACAAGAAACAAGCTAAACCACAGTTTTCAGGCTGATAATAATCGAATTTTCCCTGCCAAAAACCCTCGACTTTTTTGCAGGTATATTCCGTTTAAACGAAAAGAATCCACGAACCTGAAACCAAAGCAAAAGGAGAATAAACGCTTCGGACAAATTCGTGGAATTTAAGGATACGCGTTGTTTCATCGGCAATTTGCGTACCCGAGTGACGAAAGAAAGAAATCTACCTGATTTGGGTTTCGTAGGCGGTCTTGATCCGCATTTGCTGATCTTGTCGCAACTTGATGTAGTCGCCGCGTTCTACAACGACCGCTCCTACCCCAAAAGCCGCTCCAACCCCGGCACCAACTGCCGCTCCAACAGGTCCTCCGACAACTGCTCCGATTATAAGCCCTGTTCCGGTTGAGGCACCTACCGTGATCCCGTCGCTTTTGTACGGTCTGGTTCCTTCAACTGTTCCCTCGACGTCGATTCGCTTCACGTTGTCTCCTTTAACGGGAAGAATTTCGATAATGAGTGCGTTGAAATTACTCCAGCGCGTATCGGAAAGCTTGATTCGGTCAAACGAAAGCAGCAATTCTGCCCGTCGTTTTAATCTTCCGGGACGACTGTTTTTTGCAACACGCCCTTCGATCACCGCTCCGGCGATCTCGTATGGTGAGACGATCTTTGCCGAAAACGTGTCTCCCTCGCGTATCCGCTTTGTATCGATCTCATTACTCAATTCGATCACAAGCTCCGTATTTGCCGGGATAATAATGATCTCGTCACCGCTGAAATCCGACCGCGCGACATCCGTTTTGGTTGTCATCACCGGAGGCGCGGCATCCGTTTTGGTTGCTATCACCGGAGGCGTGATCCTCGTACCCGATGAATAGCTAACACTATCGACATCAGAGGACTTGGTCGTATTAGAAACATCGATTGTTGTTGTCGTCGCATCGTTCGCGGCGTTTACAGCGACATTCTTTTCTAATGGAGCAGTAACTTTTTTGACGTTGTCCGTGGTGTTTGCTTTTACGGTGTTCGTATTGGTTTCTATTGGCGCTTTCACGTCAATAATGCCCCGATTGGTTAAAGTCGCAGGCAAAGTTGCGTCAAAACTCTGTTTATCGAATCCGGTGTTGTACCCGGACTCAAAACCTTGCTGATATCCGTCTTTGTAATCAGTCAAACTTCCGTAATCTTTGCTGTAAGCTCGATCCGCACTCGCATACTCGCCGTGTCTTCCATAACTTTTAGCTGCATTTTCGATTGCGTCACGGTAGCCCGACATATACCCGTCGGAGTAACCGGTTCGAAATCCACGTTGTAATGCTATTTTTGAATCCTGAGCTGAAACGCCAGGAACTGCTAAAGTTAGAAAAGAGACAAAAACGAGGGAAAAACTAAGTGCGATAGCTACAAAACTTCTTGCTATCTTCATTTGTCCTCCTTATCAAAAACCTAGAAATCTAGTGTCCGCTAGACTTTATACACCAAAACCTAACTAATTACAAGAAGAATTATTCATGTGAATAAATCTTTTCTTAAGCAGTAGCGGAATACCGGGCCTCTCTTGAGCGTTTGAAATACTTGAAACGGCTCCGTTATATCCCCGATAAACATGTGAAAATACATAGGTTTAGGCGTAAAAAGGGGCGGTGGATCTCGCTTATCCACCGCCAACTTTTCCGCAATTTATAAGAGTTTTGATTTAAACGCTCTGGAGGAGTTATTATCAGAAACTCTTGCGGAAAAGGTACGACATTCGTATATAAAATGTCCTGCTATTGCGCGCAAACTTTGGCTCAAGTTCACCGGTATAAGGGTTGAAGCCATTGTAATTCGAGTTATCGTTATAGCCCGCGTAAAAGGCGGTTCCCGGGCTCGGATTCCAACCTAATAGGTACTGGCCATTTACATTCGAACGCAAAGTGTTGTAATCCATCCTCACGCGAGCGAAGATAAATCGCGTAAATTGATAGGTTGACCGAAGACTGAAAATATTTACATCAAACGCTGTTTTATTAGTGTCGTTTCGTACGAGAATCGATTTGTTGTAATTAAGGCTAATCTTAACTGGATCAGTTGGGGATAGTTCAACAAATTTATTTAGATTGATTTTGCGGCCCGGACCGGGATCCAAAGCAGCATTTGGATCAGCAAGAGCTGCGGCGCTTATCCGTGGGTAGCGATTCCCCGATCCGAAATCGAAATCAAAAGAATTCCAGACGAAATTCACATCGCCGCCAAAAACAAGCTTCTTGTGCGGCTGCGTTCGAATAAAGCCGCCAAAGAATGGTTGAGTCGCTTGCCGGATTGGGTCGCCGAAGAAAGCACCATTGCGATTGGCGTTTCTTGCTAACCCAAACTCTTCCTCGTACAGTACTTCCCGCTCAATTCCCGCCCAGAAGTTAAGAAAAGTGTTTTTCTGCAGGTTGAGATTTACATTCGAATTATAATTTGCGTTCAGGAGTCTGCCGCTCCAATCGTAGTTCAAATTAAACCCGTTAAACCAGTTTGCCCTTATAATCCTAGCTTTCGGGTTTGATTTGGTGCTTTTTCTAAAACCAAAATACAGGTAGTTGCTATCCGTTCGTTGATTAAAGCCTGCATCAGCGCGATAGTCTCTTGATTTCCCGCCTGCACCTACTTCCCATCCAAATAAATCTTTTCCTGACCCATAATAAAGATCGTAGCCAATACCATTTCCGGTTCGATAGTTTCGGTATTTACTACCCAACTTCTGTTGACCATCTACGATCGCTCCTCCGCAAATCTCTCCATTCCGCTGCGCTTGAAACGGATTCAAGACATCATCAAACTTCGGATCAAAAAAGCACTTGCGGGAGTGAGTTCCAACCACTTGGAAATTGAAATTGGAATTAGAGTTTACCTTGAACCGACCGTCAAAGCCGCCAAGAAAATTACGGTTTTCGGGAAAAACGCGCGCCGTCCCAAAAAAGCCGACCGTGTGTTCTTTACCGATATCCCGTTTCAGGCGAAGAATTGCAAACAACGCATTTTTGTCAACAAATTCATCGATAAAAGGGCGCACGTTGGGGTCGATACGCGAATCGCTGTCAAAATTCCCGGGAGCATTATCTGATGCTACCAGAAATCCAAATGAATTTTTTCCAACTTTTCCGGTTAGCTTCGCCGCAAAATCCGGGTCGATGATTGTTCTCGAATGAAATACTCTAATTGGAGATTGAAAAGTATCTGCACCTTCAAGGAAAAATGGCCTTTTTTCATTAAAGAAGATCGGGAATCGCTGATTTGCGGTTACAACCGGCGCATCAGCTTCAATTTCCGCAAAATCCGGATTTATAGTTGCATCGAGGGTTATGTTTGGCGTGATCGTATATTTGAGATTTAGTCCATATTCCTGCTTAATAGGTTCGTTTACAAAGCGTCCCGCGTCCACTTCAAGCGCCGGAACTCTTCGCCCGGTTTCGGAGATTGTTACGCTCGGATTAATTTCAAGCGTCCTCTCGGCTTTTATTTCATCCAAACCGGTGATCTTGCCATGCTTTATCAGAAACCCCGATACGTTTCGATCATCGGGCATCCAACTGTCAAACTCGTCATTGAGGCGATCGATATTTCGTGCCGCGTTAAATCCCCAATTTTTACCTTTCCCCGCATGATATCTAAGGGATTTGAAAGGAATTTTCACTTCGACAGTCCACCCCCAATCGTGGATCACGCCTTTCGATTCCATTACGATATCGACAGAAAAATCCGATCCCCGGCCCTCGGTATAGATTCCATCCGCCTGGATTCCAAGGGGATTCCAACCTAGAATATAAGCACGTCTTTGGTCGTCATACGTGTCAAGCCAAACCCGGACGTTGTCTTCTCCGAAAACGCTATCTCTCTTGGCGACGGTTGCACGGATCTTATCGGGTTCATCCCAACATTTAAATGCAATGTATAAGTTCTTGTGATCGTACATCACCAACGCCTCGGTTTTTTTCGAAGGCGCGATGTTGTCTCCGGGGCCCGTTTGGATAAAGTCATTAAATACCGCAGCGTTTTGCCAGGAGGCTTCGTCCGGTTTTCCGTCGATGACAATTACATCTTCCAATAAGATCGGAATCTTGATCGGCTTTGCTTTTTCCGGAGGCACTTCAACACCGTATGTCGGAGTTGAAGCTTCCGAATCATCGTCAGTGGATTTCCCGGCTTTATCCGAAGTTGTGTTATCGGGTTTGAGTTCGCTATTTACTGACCATGTTTGTGCCTTGAAGCTTATTGAGAAAAAAAGAATTAGTATAAATGCGAGCAGTCTTGGCATACTCCACCTCTTTATGACTAGGAAAAATGTATGATTGATTACTAGAAATACAGTAAGGTCTCACTATTGCGAACGAATCGGATGGAATAAGTTTCAAGAAAGATCGAGTCGACCTGCTGCTGAGTATAAAATGTATAAAAAATATCGCCCCAACCTTTCTTGAAATTCGTTTATCTTCCCATCAGCGACCCTTTTGATCGAATAAACGTCGTGCCGTTGTTAAGATCAAACGAATATCGTGCGGTTCCCTCGCCTACGCGCCACGTATTGGAGTCCTCACTAAAAACTTGAATTCCGTCGATATTAAATTTCGCTGCGGGAACGACCGTTCGGCCGACACTCAAACTATTGCTTTCAATCGTGGCATTAGCAGTTTCGGAAAGCGTAAGAAATATATCGCTTCCTTTCCCGTCCAGGTGAATATTCGTAAAATCACCTTCCAAATAAGTGTCTGAATTTAAAACGTCAGCCGTAAATTCGCCCTTGAAACCTACAATCCGAAGATAATTCTTATACTTATTCGCGATCGTTAGTTTCAATGTTCCTTGTATATCCCTTAGATTCACAGAACTGTCATCACTATCGAGATCGATATCCCCCGAAATCCCCTCCACTCGCAGTTCGCGGTGTGTGTGGATTTGGAGATTCGACTTTTTTGGGACGTATACCTCCAGACGGACTTCTTCGTCCGCGTCGGCAGTTTTTAAACCGCTGGAAGTCCTCACCTTAATTTGAACACTTTCGCCGTTGGAGGTTTCGATCTGAACCGGGCTTTCAGCCATGCCCCGCTTAACGCGACTTAACGAATACTTAACTTTATTTTCTTCCCAACCCTTTACCGTAATGGCACAATTAAGAGCTTCAATTTTCACGGTCGGAATTCCTTTTACGTCGAACGTTTCAGTTTTTTCCTGAACAAACGGCGCGCTCCGTGTGAAAAATGCGCCCGACATATTTTTCAGTGCGTCTTCCCGAATCTTTTCTGCCTCAATGAGACTCTTCTGAAGCTTATCCTTATCGATACGCAAACCCTCTATCTTGATCTCTTTTAGAGCTTTTTCAGCCTCTTTCAGAGCCTCGCGACCTATTCTCTCGAGGTCGGGTTTCGGAATTACTTGCTCCTTACGAACCCGAGCGGCCTCTTTCATTGCTTCCGTCATAGCGACGCGAGCCGTTTCTCGTGCGCGCTCCGAGTCAATTTCCCCAATCTCAATTTCAATATCATCATCGTCATTGCGCATCTGCAGTAGATTTGTCGAGGGGCTCAAACTCTTTCCGTCCTGTTTTCTATTTATCGATAAACCACCGTTAACGCTGCTCAGATTTATTTTCACATCGCCGCTGCCGATTTTCCCATGCAGATCCTTCCCAACGTATTTTCCCTTTCTAACCGGTAAGAGAAAGTCGTTACTGATGCTGCCGTTGGTGGTTTCAGCCTTAAGAGTTGCATTCGAATTCGAAGGAATAAATAACTTGACCGAACCATTGACAGTTTCAAGCGAAATCGAAGCGTCTTTATCAAGCTCATCAAAATCCGCATAAACCGTTCCATTTACTGTTGAAAGATCCGCGGTTCCACGGAGGTTGGTCGCTTTCACCGTTCCATTTACGGCTGTCACTTCGGAAAAATTTGTCATATTTGCTACTACAACCGAGCCGTTTACGGATTCGATTGCGTCCAAGCGCGCAGTTTTCGGTACAGTTAATTTGTAATCAACTGATAATTTGCAACAGTTTTTATCTGATTTGACCCTGTTTTTTGCCTTACGATAATCCGTTGAAACCTTGAAATTTGACGACGTAGCTTCAATTTTCACATCCAAATCTGCCAGGCGTTCTTTGCTATCGGCAATTTTTACATATTCAAATTTGATCTCATTTCGATCCCAGGAATCAATTTGGATTGCGCCATTAATATTCGAAATTTCCACTGTGCCGTTTTTATCGAACGGATAACTTTTTTCGAACCGCTCCGTTTCGTCTAACGTAACTACTGAGGTATTACCGGTTCCACTTATCGTGTTTTGCCGATAGTGCAAATCTCGTACATTGAGTCCGGATGTGAATACCGTTCCTGCGACAATTAAAGATAATAACCAAGACATTTTCCGATCTCCTTCCCTTTTTTAATTTAGGTTTTCCCGCGTTCTAAATGGAAAACACCGCAATTATTAATTTTATGACAACTTTTTCGATTCACTTTTCGTCCGACATTGTATGGTGTTTACTACGATCGATTGATTGCAAACGTTTTTCCGATCACTAACGCTCCGTCCGAAATTCAATTTATGAACTAAATTTTTAGTTGTAGTCCCGCCTATATTGATTTACATTGACTACTTGATTTGATAACTTTGTTTGTTTAGTTGATGCCATTCTTGTGGAGAATAATATGAACTCACGACGAACTCGATTACATATCCTGCATAAGCCCAAAAGATTGCGCAGCGAAGCGAAAACGGGTGTCTCTCTCCATTGTCACACGCGATATTCCAAAGAAATGTTGGATTTTGTGCCGCATTACGCCGAAAAGCTTCCTATAATTGCGGCCTTTTGGAAAAGAGAACAAAAGAAATTTCTTAAAAGAGAGGGAAAAGCTGTCGATTTTTCGACGGCGTATTGGTCGCCGCCGATGGAACCAAATTCAGTTTACGAAATTGAAAAAACCCAGATCGAGCAAAACGGATTAGATGCCATCGTTTCGATCACAGATCACGACGAAATTCGCGCTAATTTGGCGGTTAACTCCGGGTTAGATACGGATAAGGCCCCGATTTCTTTGGAATGGACTGTTCCTTTTGAATACGGCTTTTTTCATTTAGGAGTACATAATCTACCCGAAAATCAGGCGGATGAGATCACCAAAACACTTCTTGAATACAGTTTTAGCGAAGACAAAGAACCGGACAAGGAACGCTTACACGAACTGTTTTCCATGCTCAACGATCTTCCCGAAGTTTTGATCATACTTAATCACCCGCTTTGGGACATCGAAATTGCGGGGCAAGTTCGCCACGAAATTTTGTTAAAGAATTTTGTGAAAAAGTATGGAAAATGGATCCACGCGCTTGAACTAAATGGCTTCCGCTCCTGGTCGGAAAATAAGGCTGTAATTGAAATGGCAGAGGCACACGGTTTTCCGATCGCCTCCGGTGGTGACCGTCACGGGTGTAAACCAAATACTGTTATTAATTTAACGAATAGCCAAACTTTCAGTGAGTTTGTTGAAGAGATAAGGATCGATAAGCGGAGTGAAGTCGCACTGATGCCGGAATATATGCTTCCGCTGCATTCACGTCAACTTCAATCTTTTTCGGAAATTCTGAGCAATTACGAGAATTTCCCAGCCGAAAGACAGAAATGGTTTGACCGCATTTTCTTTGACATGGGCGACGGGAAAGGATCGGTTCAACTATCGGAGCACGGCTGGGTGCGCGGCGGCCCTCTCTGGCTCCAATGGGCGGTTTGGACTCTAGGAGTAATGGGAAGCCCTAAATTCCGTCCCGTGTTTTCGCTTGCGAGAAAAAGGGTTGACCGGGTACCGAAACGTCTTGAGACCAAAGTTTTTGAAATTCCTGAGGTTCAGGAAATTCCGGTAGGTTTGAGTTCCGACCAAAATACGGCGGAAACCGAATTTGCATCTTAAATAATAGAATAAGAAAGGGTTACGGGTGATTGCGTTTCTGCCCGTCACCCTTTTTTAGTGTCTGGAAACACGTGAACTCATATTTACGCATCGCATATTTCCCCGATTCGTTCAACGAAGTAAACGGCGTAGCAATGACAAGTAAAAGGTTGTTGTCATTCGTTAAAAAGAACGATCTTCCATTCGCCTGCGTTCATGCCGGCAAAAAAACCGAAATCACCCGGGAAGGAAGCATAAAACACATTGCACTAAAACGTTCTCCGCTTTCCATTGCAATGGATGAGGGATTGAAATACGATCCGCTATTTTTTCGTCACGCGAGATTTGTCCAAAAAGAACTGGAAAAATTCAAGCCTGACGTTATCCACATCACAGGCCTCAACGACGTAAGCAACATCGGCGCATATGTTGCATGGAAGATGGACATCGCCCTGATTGGGTCTTGGCACACAAATTTACACGAATATGCGGTCCGTAGATGGCGCAAACAACTCAGATTCCTACCCAAGAAGAAACGCGATTCGTTTCTGGGTTTTCTCGAGCGCAAAATACTGGACGGTGCGATCCTCTATTATAAAATGCCGCAAATTTTCTTGGCTCCAAATCAAGAACTCATTGATACCTTGGAAAGCGGAACGGGAAGAAGAGGTCATCTAATGATCCGCGGGGTTGATACGGAAATGTTTTCACCCAAACACCGGACCGTTGATGATAGTCTTGTTCGTTTCGGTTTTGTCGGACGGCTTCGAGCAGAAAAAAATGTACGGATGCTCGCAGATATTGAAAAAGGCCTTATCGAAAAAGGAAAAAGTAACTTCAAATTTCTGATTGTGGGCGAGGGAAACGAACGTGAATTTCTCGCAAAGAATATGAAGACGGCTGAGCTTACAGGCTTTCTTGACGGCGAGCAATTATCGCAAGCATATGCTAATATGGACGTTTTCCTGTTTCCTTCCGAAACGGATGCATTCGGCAATGTCGTTCAGGAGGCAAACGCGTCGGGTTCGCCATGTATCGTAACTGATAAAGGCGGTCCCAAATTTATTGTTCGTGAAGGTGAAACCGGATTTGTAGCCGAAAATCTGGAGGACTTCGTTAAACACTCCTTAGAACTGATAGATAACCCCGAAAAGCTTTCGAAAATGAGGAATGCCTCGCTTGAGTTTGCACGAAGCCGCTCATGGGATTCGGTGTTTGAAAAAGTTTACGATGCTTACGCCGAAACCAAAATATTTCTTGAGAATAAAAAAAAACTGCGGAAGGCGGATTGAACTACGAAGACAATTAGTTTAGATGATAAACGCAAACGACATACATCAATCTATTATTGATGCTGACGATTTAGAAGAAATTCGCGCGAGGGAGATGTCGATTTCCGATGTCCTTGGAAGTCTTGCACGCCATCCGTTCCAGGTGATCAGCCGTTGGAACTGGAAGTCGGCTTTGCTCGGTGCGCTCTTAAGGGCGTCGTTTTATTTTGGGGTCTATAAAGCGAGTAGGGAAAGCTGGTTAGTTACTTTGACGGCGGTCGGAGTAGAGTTTATTTTTCGTTTTTTGACGTCCGGTATTTCGGGGGCGTTGGTCCAGTCGTTTCGAAAGGCACAACCTGCATGGTTGGCGACGTTAATTATTTCGATTACACTTCCGGCTTTTGGACACACTGTCGAGTTTTTCGCACATTACTTTCAGGAAACTTATTTTCGAGACGTTTTTGCGGCCTCACAGAACAGTGCGCGGCAGCAAGCATTTGCCATCTCGGTCCTGGTGTCGGTTTTGTCGGCGATTTTCAATATGTTTATGATGAGACATGGCGTGATGCTTGTAGGTGCGGGAGACGAGACAAAATCTTTGTGGGGTGATGTCAAAAGAATTCCATACCTGGTATCGGAATTTACACTCTACCTTCCAAAGCAAATTATCAAGCTCATTGGAGAATTCAAGTTTCTATACGCAATTGGTATCTTCCTGTTTTACGGCTTTAGTGTTGGCGCGATCCTTGGCTTCGCGCGTTGGAAATTCTCCTGGGCATATGCCTCTACCCTCGGATCGTGGGCGATCCTGTTGGGAGCAATCATCGTCGTCTATACTGGAAGAATATTTTTCAGAGTTTTTGATCGAAAATGAAGCTCATCGATGCTCGTATTCTGGAGTTTTAGTGGAAACGAAGCCAATAAAGTCAGTTCACATAACAAACTACTACCACAAAAATTCGGGCGGCATTAGTACATCATATAACGCCCTTATGACAGCAGCCGCGCGTCACAAACGTGAAATGCGCCTCATTGTTCCCGGAGAAATTGAAGAAGTTGAAATCGTTAATGATTACGCAAAAATCTACTATCTTCCCGCCAGGCAGTCTCCAATTTTCGACAAACGATACCGCATATTGATGCCGTGGGATTATATGCCCGGTGATTCGCCCATCCGTAAGATCCTTTTCGATGAAATGCCGGACATGGTTGAGATTACGGACAAATATACACTCAGTATGTTTGGCGCTATGATCCACCGAGGCAAATTCAAAGAGTTGAATCGTCCGATGGTTATTCATTTTTCCTGCGAACGGATGGACGACAACATTGCGTCGTTCTTAAAAGGCGGAAAGTTTTCAGAGTGGTTTGCCCGCGCCGTGATGGGAAATTACAACTTTCCTTCCTTCGATTATCACATCGCAAATTCTCCTTATACGGCGGAAGAGTTTTATCGTTCTACTCAAAAAAGAAATAACCCGAACCGCCATAACTGGTGGCTGAACTGGTGTTGGCGTTTTTTCCGTTCGCCGTTGGTGCCGATCGAAGAACGAATTCACATTTGCCCAAGAGGCGTAGATGCGGATCAATTTTCTCCGGACAGAAAATCACCCGAAATAAGGAAGGAGATGATCGCTAAGGCGGGGATTCCTGACGACGCGATAATTCTTCTTTACGCCGGAAGAATTTCGCCGGAAAAAAATGTAGGGCTTCTAACAGATTTTATGGAGCTTTTGGCAAAGGAAACCGATAGGGACTACCGGCTTTTAATTGCTGGCGCCGGACCTCAAGAGGAGTGGCTTCAGGAACAAACGGACAATAGAATTCCCGGCAAGATCGTCCAGCTCGGACATCTCGATAAGGAAACTCTTGCAAATTATTATGCGACGGCTGATATATTTGTCCATCCGAATCCAAAAGAGCCATTTGGAATTGCACCGCTCGAAGCAATGGCATCCGGCGTTCCGACCGTTGTTCCAAACGCCGGCGGATTGCTCTTTTATGCTACTGATGAAAACACTTGGCTCGTCAAGCCTACCGCCGAAAATTTTGCCAATGCAGTGAAAGAAATCTTAAAAGATCCGGAACTTCGACGGAAAAAGATCGAAAAGGCGTTTCAAGCGGTCAAAAACAACACGCGTATCAAATCAACTGATTTCTTGTTTGAAACCTACGATAAATTGTACGAAGATTTTCAAAAGCGCAAGTCACTTTTCACAGATCAAGAAGCCGCCAAGGAATATGATTATTTACCGCTTGTTAAATGAGGATCATCTAGCCTAAAGACCAGAATACCAATCATAACAACGCTCTGCCCAGTAGTCTTTAGGTCTTTCATTCGTAAACTTTATACTTCGATCCGTTGAGATTTTTGATGGCGTGTTTCTCCGTAAACAGTGGCCTTAGGGAAAACCCAACCTCCGGTTTTAGTACTTCCCCGCTTATCAATACGATTGAACCTTGAGAAAAATATCCGAAGATTTGAACGTTTTTACGAATTATTGGATAGGTCTCCTCCATTGTGGGAGCGTGTCTGTCCGCTATGTGATGCGTATCAATAACTTACGATTATACTAATTTTTGGTATTAAATTTGCTAATGCCAATACGTTTTTACAATTTCTAAGAAAACAATTCACACATTTAAGGAGAAACTACATGATTAGAGCAATTCAATTAATTCTACTAGTTACCCTTTTAACCGGCTTTGCGGTTTTGACGATGGGTCAATCATCAACCGCGACAATTTCTGGAGTTGTCGTTGATGAAAAAGGGGATGTCGTAGCAAATTCTAAGGTCACGGTTACCAATGCCGAGACAGGATTATCCCGAAATTCACAATCGGACTCCGAAGGTAGATATAGGATTATAAATTTGCCGATCGGTTTATATTCTGTATCGATCGAAGCTCCGGGTTTTACATCTTATGTTCAATCGGGAATTCGATTAGTTGTAAATCAAAATGCGATAGTCAACGCAGCCCTCCAAGTTGGCGGGATCGCGGAGTCCGTTACGATTACGGAAGATGCCCCATTAATCAATACTACGACCGCTGAAGTAAGCACAAGATTTGACGAAAAACGTCTTTCGGAGTTACCAATTGCAACAAATCGTAACGTCATGAACGTGTTGCTTTCTGTGCCCGGTGTAAGCCAACTTGGAAGCGGACAGAGCGGATTCGCAAACGGCATCAGTTTTTCATCAAACGGCGGACGTCTTCGTTCAAATAGTTTTTGGGGCTGACCCAGATAACACGTAAAGTGTAGTATTAGGGCAGT
>JBGTGX010000139.1:0-17941 GCA_041746475.1 Pyrinomonadaceae bacterium
TCCCATTAAAGGTAAGCGCTCCGGCAAATTCGGCTCGATAATTGTCTAACTGCTGTTCGACGGAATCGGAGAGATTCAAGACCCGGAATATGCGTTCGATCTCGCTCGCCTCTGAAGAATTTAACGCTATATTGAGGTTTGAGTCGTTGCCATTTAGGTCAAACCTTCCGGTCGCATCAAGCTGACTTTTAGCCGTATTTAAGTTGGCGAAATCTATATTAAAGAGCCCGTTTGTTGCCGTTACACCAAGTTTTCCCGCCAATGGAATCAGCCCTCGATCATCCGATCCGGCATTTGCGTCAATATCCGCGGTCAGGGTTCCGCTCGATCGTTTCAGATCTGTCCCATTAAAACTCAGATCGACTTTTCCGGTGGTTTGGCCTTCGATCGGAATTACTTTCCCACCTTGGAGTGCGAGCAGCTTTGAAATATTGAGATTTGTGAAATCGGCTTTGACACTCGAATGCGATCTTTGGCTCGTCGCGATCGAAGCATTTCCATCAACCTTGCCGTCCATAACATTGGCTGAAATATTATTGAGTTCGATCCGGTCATTGTTAGCAACTATCGCAGCCCTCGCCGCTCCAAGTCTTATACTGCCGAGGATTCCGCCGCCGAGACTCATATCCAGACTCGCACGATAACGTCCCGAAGGTTCAAGAACAAAAACAGGTGATTTTACTTTGACGTTTTCCAGATTTCCGGTTCCGGGCAGGCCAACATTTCCTGCGTCGAAATCATCGGTGGTACCTTCGATTCGTCCGTCGCGAACTGTTAAACGAACTCCGGCAACGTTTAAGCTTCCGAGGATCGCCGAATTGGTTGTGATCTTTGCCACTTTGAGATTGTTTGAATAAACTTTTGTTTCATTTCCAACGATATTTACATTGACGCCGGAGGCGTTGATATTTCCAATTTTCGCACCGACTACGTCAACTCCATCCGATTGGATATTTGAAGCGGTTGCCTCGGTTACACTTCCCCGATTATTAACTACAACGTTTTTTGCGGTTACATTTCGAAGCCGGGCATCTTCTGTTTCGAGCCGGTCGATCCTTACGTCGCCGGCATCGATACTTGTTCCGGCATCGCGGTTCTTGAGTTTTGCATTTCTGACATCAACACCGTGTAGTGTTGCGCCTTTAACATCGACCTTAGCAGCTCTTGCACTCGGCAAGTTTGCATTGATTACTCCATTCTCCGATGAAATCGTCGCGCCGTTTACCTGCAATGATTCTATTTTCGCTCCGGCGGAAGAAAAATTCTCCGCACGAAAATTCTTTAAGTTGGCGTTAAATTTTCCGTCTCGATATTCAGCATCAGCGTCCGAAATATAAAGGCCGGCGATGTTTCCAAAAGAAGTTTTGGCGGCGGCAGCCCGAAGTTCACCAAACCACCGGAAATCTGTCCCGGTTCCGCGAATATTTCCTACAAGCTGGGGATAATCGATAATAAAATCTTGAAACGTCAGCATTTCTGCAACGGCCTTGCCCTGCCCCTCGTAGACCGAACTTTTTCCGTTTATCGCAGCATTTACTTTTAATGCTTTTAGCCGAATATTCGCCGCGGCTAAATTTTCCGAGGTTATCTCGCCGTCAACCTTATAGTTTTCACCCTCGCCTGTTATCGTTCCAACAAAGTTTCCAAAACCCCCGAGCGCGGTTCCGATCGGGAAAGTATCGGATGTTCGGGTCAGGTCAATTGTCGAGTTTATTTTGAAATCGTACTTAAACACCTTCCAATCTTTTATTTTTCCGCTAACGATTGCAGTGCCGACCGGGGAAGTAAGCTTGAATTCCGTGATTTCAGCGCCTGATCCATCAGCAACGCCGATTGCCCTTATATTTACCGGATCGACCTTGCTTTCATCATATGTGAAAGTCGATTCGGTGGAAGTGAGGTCAAACTTGTAACGTTTTCGGTCATCGGGCACGTCGAAATCTTCAGGCTCCATCAGAAACACAAGGTTTTTCGCATCACCTGAGATCCTGCGGGTCGTTTCACTAAAGTGGACCAAACCGTTTCTGAGCGAGAGAATGGTCGATGCATATTGGAATTTAACTACGTTTTTCGGCGGCAGAAGCTCAATTCCTTTGAAGTTTGAATTGCCGTCCTGGTCAAAATTAATCCAAACTTCGAATCCATTCACTTCAGTAGCGGTTACATCGATATTTCTTTCTGTTTTGAGCTGGTAAAGATCAAGAACGGTCATGTCGAGCTTTGCGTTCTCGATTCGGAAAATTTTCTCTCCGGTTTTTTTGTTGATGAAAACTGCATTTTTAAGAGTGAGATCAAGCGGAGCAACTCCCAATTTAAAGGTCTCCGCGGTAAAAGCGATTCCCATTTCGTCAAAGGCTACAACGAATTGCTCTTTTACATAGCTGTCAACGTACCCGGTACGAAACAATGCGAAAATTAGTGCTGCGATGGAAACCGTGAGAATCACGAGGCATCCGAGCAAAATGACAAAGTTTCTACGCGAAACAAATCTTCTGCGCGTTGCGGGAGATGGAGTATCAGTTGCGGATCTCTCTTCTTCTAGAGGCTCCTTTACCGATTCATTTTTTTCTTCTTTTTCTTCAGGCATTGACGATACAATTTTTGTCTAAACCGGGACGCTCTCAACAATCTCCAAGCCAAACGCTTCTATAGCATTTATGCGGGGGGGGTGATTCGTTAAAAGTCTAATTCTCGTTAAGCCCAGATCCTTTAAGATCTGCGCTCCGATTCCGTAATCCCGACGGCTTCCATAGCCCGTTACCTCGCGTGCTGCTTGAAATTCCAAATCCTTCTCCTGCATCACGGCATACGTTTCAAGCTGATGAATTAGATCAAGATTGTGCTCATGTTGCCTTAAGTAAAGTATCACGCCGCACTTCTCTTCGGAAATTGTTTTTAGCGAGGTTTGCATTGCCTGGGAAGCCTCGCCAAGTTTTGATCCGAACATCGCAAACGTAATATTCTCGGTTTGGACGCGAACCGAGACAGGTTCGGTTGTCCGAGAAACATCGCCCATCGTCATCGCAACGTGTGTTTCGCCATTCATCACATTTTCATATAGGATCGCGCGGAATGTGCCGAATTCGGTCGGTAGATCTGTTTCAACAACCCGTCGCACCAAAGATTCCTTTTCAATTCGATAGCGAACGAGGTCAGCGACCGAAATGATTTTTAGATCGTGAGCTTTTGCAAAGACTTCTAGCTGGGGAAGTCGCGACATCGTTCCATCATCATTCATTATTTCGCAAACTACGGCCGAAGGATCAAGGCCCGCAATTCTTGCAATATCAACGCTTGCTTCCGTCTGTCCAATTCTAACGAGCACACCGCCGTTTTTTGCTCGTAGCGGAAAAGTGTGTCCGGGACGTGCTAAGTCGCTCGGTTTTGTGTCTCGATGGACCGCTTTTAGAATTGTTGTCGCCCGATCCGCGGCGGAAATTCCGGTCGTCACACCTTCTTTTGCTTCGATCGAAATTGTAAATGCGGTTCCCATGGAGGATGTATTGTCCTGGGTTTGCGGATGAAGTTGGAGATAGTCACACCGCGATTCGGTGAGTGGCATACATATCAGACCACGCCCGTGAGTAGCCATAAAATTAATGATTTCGGGCGTCACTTTTTCGGCGGCGCACACCAGATCACCCTCGTTTTCACGGTCTTCATCGTCAACTATAATTATCATCTTGCCGTTTTTAATATCTGCGACGGCTTCTTCAATTTTGCTTAACGGCATGGAAATAAACACTTCTTGTGATCTTTTTAATTTTTGCGGTTTAGGGCGCAAGTTGTTAGATGATTTTAGCTAAATAAAGTACTTTTGGCGAACACCGAATTTACGGCTCAAATTGCCAAATTCCATTTTGTATTTACAATCTATTTTATGCGGTTTTCACCAAAACTTGCCTGGAAATATTTTCGCTCCACGCGAAATGGATTGGCACGCTTCACATCCGTAGTCGTTATTATCGGAATTTGCGCGGGTGTCGCGAGTCTAATAGTGGCGCAGGCTCTTTCCAAAGGTTTCGCAGATGAGATGCGTGATAAAGTTTTGCGGAATACGGCACATATTTCGGTTTCTGAAAAGGGCGATACGCGAATATCGAATTGGGAGATCATAAAACGAAAACTTGAGAGAATTGAAGAGATAAAAAAAATTGAGGCTACGGCCTATGAAAGCGCCGTGATATCAAGCGGTGAAATTTCAACATATGCCGTGCTGCGAGTCAAAGATTTGAAGAATCAGGATCAGAATGGTGCGAAGCCCACAACGCCGTCGGGGTCCACATCAGTCCTTATTGGAAAAGAATTGGCGGAAAAACTAAATTTGAATTTACAGGGTGAAGCTAAAATTCTTATTGCAGGAGAAGATGAAATGCCTTCGAGTCAGAACGTAGAGATCGCCGGTATCTTCGAAACCGGGCTTTACGAATACGATTCTACATGGGTTTATATTTCCTCTTTCGATTACAAAGCCTTGAAAAATCAGGATAGCTTCTCTCCGAGCGCCTTTACCATATATCTTAACGATATATTTCAATCCAGACAGGTAGCTGATCAAATCAGGAAAATACTCGGATCAGGCTTTAAAGTTATTGATTGGCAGGAGGCAAACAAACCGCTTTTTGCGGCGCTTAGTCTGGAAAGGAAAGTCTCGTTTGCCATAATTTTCCTTATAATATTTATTTCCGCTTTGAACATTACTACCACGCTCGCATTACTTGTCAACGAACGGAAAATCGACATTGCGATATTAAAAACATGCGGTGCCCGGACAAAGAGCCTTGTGGCCGTATTTCTTTTTGAAGGACTAATTCTGAGTTTGATCGGAATAATAGCAGGTACGATCCTGGGTTTTCTCGCCTGCTATATCGGCAATCGTTTTCGCGTTGTGAGTCTTTCAAAGCAAGTATATTCGCTAAACTATGTACCGTTTCATCCCGAGTTTTTGAGTGTTGCGATTATTCTTTCCTTGACTTTATTACTGTGTATAATGGCGATGATCTATCCACTTGTAAAAGTAAGTAAAATGAAACCTTTAGAAATTATACGAAGGTTGTAGAAATTTGGATTTGGAGCCCGTTTAGAACTATTCTTTAGACAAGCTCGCTTATTATTTCTTGAAAAATTTGGCATCTGAGTCAGGATTTTGACTATAATAGATTTTCCATTTAGCCAAAAGTCTCGGCATTTTAATTTTTTATATGTTTGAACGCTATACTGAAAAGGCACGCCGCGTAATTTTCTTTGCACGATATGAAGCACTCCAATATGGTTCGCAGGAGATTCTACCGGAACACGTATTACTCGGTTTGATGCGAGAGGATAAAACGATTTCCGCGCGTTTTTTTCCTTTCCGTCATAATCTGACGGTAGACACGATCCGCCGCGAGGTTGAAGAAAGGATTGTTGTGCGCGAGCGAATCCCCCAATCTGCCGAACTCCACTTAGCTGCTGAGACAAAGCGTATACTTGCTTTTGCAGGTGAAGAAAGCGACCGAATGAAAAATCGTCATATTGGTGTCGAGCATCTTCTTCTCGGGATTTTGCGCGAAGAAAAATCGATTGCTTCGGAAATTCTTTATCAATATGGATTGAGGGTTTCAAACGTTCGCGAAAGAATCGCCCAGCAAAACGGAGTGCCAAATCGACGCCGTGAAAAAGCTAATCAGGAAACACCGAATCTCGAAGAATTTACGAGTGATCTGACGGCGGAGGCAATCGAAGGAAATCTAGACCCGTTGATCGGGCGGGAAAACGAAATCGAACGGGTTATTGAAATTCTTTGCCGTAGGACAAAAAATAATCCGGTTTTGATCGGAGAATCCGGCGTTGGGAAAACCGCTATCATTGAAGGCCTTTCGCAACGCATCGCAGACAAGAGCGTGCCAAAGTTTTTGGAGAAAAAGCGCATACTCTCGCTCGATCTGTCATTAGTTGTTGCCGGAACAAAATATCGCGGTCAGTTTGAAGAAAGGCTCAAAAAGATAATGAGCGAACTCAGAGAAGATAAAAATTGCATTGTATTTATTGATGAGATCCATACGCTTGTTGGCGCCGGCTCGGCGGAGGGTTCTTTGGACGCTGCAAATATTCTAAAACCCGCACTCTCTCGAGGCGAGATTCAATGCGTAGGCGCAACTACACCAAATGAATTTCGTCTGACGATAGAAAAAGACCGCTCGCTCGAAAGGCGGTTTCAAGCGGTAAAAATTGTTCCTCCGACCGAGGAGGAGGCGATCGCAATAATTGAAGGTGTCGCCAGCCGTTACGAAGTCTTCCACCAAATTCGTTATTCAAAAGAAGCACTCAAAGCGGCAGTTTATCAGTCAAACCGATACATTCCCGAACGTTTTCTACCCGACAAAGCGATCGATGTTTTAGACGAAGCCGGAGCACGTGCGAAATTGCGTTTTGAGAGCGAGAACGGCTCTGATCCCTCATGGAAAGAAACCGTTGAAAATTGGAAAAGTGTGACTGATGAGGATAAGTTGATTTCCTTAGAACTCAAAACCATCGAGGATTCTTTCCTCTCAGTTGAGGTAACAAAAGATGACGTCGAAGAGGTAATCGCTCGTTGGACCGGAATTCCGGTTCAATCCATCAAGCAGGAAGAGGCTAGCAAACTTCTGAAAATCGAAGGCGAACTCCACGAAAAAATTATCTCACAGCGAACTGCAATATCTGCCTTGGCACGGGCTATCAGAAGGTCACGGGCTGGTTTGAAAAACCCTGCGCGTCCCGTTGGATCCTTTTTATTTTTAGGTCCGACCGGTGTTGGAAAAACGGAAGTTGCGAGAAAACTTGCTGAATTTTTATTTGGCTCCGAGCGAGCGCTGATCCGTTTTGATATGTCGGAATATATGGAAAAGCATACGGTTGCCAAATTCATCGGCTCGCCTCCAGGCTATGTAGGGCACGAAGAAGGCGGACAGCTTACAGAGAAATTGCGCCGAACCCCTTATTCTATAGTGCTTTTTGATGAAGTAGAAAAGGCACACCCGGATCTTTTCAATGTACTTTTACAGGTTTTTGAAGATGGAATTTTGACGGACGCGCAAGGAAATGAAATTGATTGCAAGAATGCAGTTTTCATAATGACTTCCAATATTGGCGCACGATTTATCCAAAAACGAGCGACGCTCGGTTTTCAAAATAATTCCGATGCCACGCAGAAGAAAATGGAAGATCAGGTGCTGAGCGAAGTCAAAAAAGTTTTTGCGCCGGAATTTATTAATCGTTTAGACGAGATTATTTTATTTGACGAACTAACGGACCAAGATTTATTGAAGATAATTGATTTGCAGATCAATGATCTCAACAAAATTTTAAGCGCACATTCGCTGCAAATTCGTCTGACCAAAGGAGCGAAGAAATGGCTGATCGATAAAACCTGTGCAGATCGCAGCTACGGCGCACGACCGATTCGCAGAGCTCTTCAAAAATATGTCGAAGACTTGCTTTCAGAAGCTCTGATTCAAGGCGATTTCGATAAGGAAAAACTTGTGGAAGTTTTCTGCGAGGATGACCAGCTTATGCTGAGACCGCTCAGAGGAAAAGAGGCAAAAAATGCAATGACCACGTGAGCCTCTTGGGAGTAAGCTGGGATCAAACGAAGAGTCGCGATTTGCGGCTCTTTTTTATGGAACGAACGAAAAGAATGGGGAAGAATTCTGGTTTTTGGTTTTTAGTTTTTCGGCTTTTATCTGTATAATTCGTAGGTTTGAAGGAAAACTCTGCGGGGTTTTAGTTGCGTTCAAAAAAGGCAACCAAGAGATTGTAGTTCGAATCAAACACTGCGTAATTAACCCAACTTTAGTAAAGTCGAGTAAAAACGCCCTATATTTTATTTTTTACGTTGATTTTCGGGCGTTATAATAAGCACACGATTTAAATATTAAATTTGCACTGATAGGTAAGAGGGATCGATATATGCACATTCTACGTGGTTTTGGAATTGTTTTGGCTTTATTTGCGGTTTTAGCCGGCACTGCTTTTGCAAAACCGGAAATTAAAGCAAAAGTTTCCAAAAACAAAGCGGTCGCTGAAAAGCCGCAGCAACTGGTTGAAGATGTCGATATTCAAGGCAACAGGCGCTTAAGAGATCAGGATTTGCTTTATTATATCAAGACTCGCAAGGGTGATACCTATAATGTCGCACAAGTCCAACGCGACCTCAGAGAACTCCTGTCATTCGACTGGTTTGATAAAACAGAATCTCAGGTTCTAATCGAACCTGGTGTAAGAGGCGGCGTAAATGTAATTTTCGTCGTTAAAGAGCTTCCTATCATTCGTGATCTGCAATTTGAAGGCGCTAAGGCGATTCAGGAATCAGACATCTTGAAAGCTTTTCGCGAAAATCGTGTTGGAATTTCAAAAGAAGCAATTTACGACCCCGTGAAAACACGTTCGGCAAGAAGAATCTTGCGCGAAATGCTCGCTTCAAAGGGCTATCCCAATGCAAAAATAGACGTTCAGGCAGAAGAAGTTTCAGCCACGTCAGTTGCTGTGACATTCAACATTGATCAAGGACGCCGATCCCGTATCGTTGAAATAGAGTTTGAAGGTAATGAGCATTTTAAGGACGGTGAACTAAAAGCACAGTTGCAATTGGTCAAAGAGGCGGGGCTTATCTCGCGTTTTAAGGGGCAAGATATTCTCGATCTGAGAAAACTCGAGTATGATCTCGGCAAGAACGTAACTGAGTATATGCGTTCGAAAGGTTATTTTCAGGCACGGATCGGCGAACCTGAGGTGGTCGGGCTAGGTTATAAGCGCACGGGAATTCCGGTTTTGGGAATGCTGCCGCTTCCATTGGTCAGCTCGAAGGACGACACACTTAAAATCGTTATTCCCGTTACTGAAGGAAAGGTGTTTAGGGTTGGCGAAATAACTATCAAAGGCAATTCGATTTTTTCCGAACAGCAAATTACCGCAATTATTGGGCTCCAAAAAGGCGAAATCGCAAATGGGAAAAGGCTCAGAGATGCTCTCTATGAAGATTTGAAGAAGATCTATGGTTCGCAAGGTTTTGTTCAATACGACGCAGAACTCAATCCGGATCTGAAAGATAACCCAAGCAAGCCGGACGAAGGAATCGTCGATATAGACATTACGATCGATGAAGGAAAACAATTCCGCTTGCGGCGACTGGAATTTGTTGGGAACACATTTACGAGAGACAACGTGCTTCGCCGAGAAGTTCAGATTAATGAGGGCGACATCTACAATCAGTCTCGTCTTGATATTTCGATCTTGCGTCTAAACCAATTGCAGTATTTTGATCCCATTGATAAAGACAAGGACGTTGAGGTTAGAACTGATCAGGATCAAGGTTTTGTTGATTCAATTATCAAGGTCGCTGAGCGCGGACGACAGCAAATATCGTTTAATGGCGGTGTTTCGGGAATCGGCGGGTCGTTTTTCGGGCTGACGTATTCTACCAACAACTTACTTGGACGCGGCGAGGCACTTTCATTTAGTTTTGCAGCGGGTAATCGCCAAAGAAGTTTTCAGCTCTCAGTGCAAGAACCATATTTTCGGGACCGTCCAATTGCGGTCGGCTTTTCGCTCTTTACGTCGAAATCCAAGTTTTTTGGTTCGGGTACGGCACTATCGCAAAACATAGATGCACTGACAGGGCTTTTTGACCCTTTTGGAACCGTGACGGCTGATGAAGATACGTTGTTTACGCAAACAACCTACGGCGGATCATTTTTTGCAACGGCGCCACTTTCGGAGTTTTTGTTTAAGAAACGACGCTTTACGTCATTTTCGCGAATCGGTTTGACCTATCAATATAGTGCCACCTCGATTCAGGATCCGAAGGTAAATGAATCGACGAATCCGGCAGATAGAATTCCGGTAATCTTTGCTCAACCAAATATTACTACCAGCCGGATCACCCCGACTTTTGTTTACGATACATCGCAGCCGTCGCCAAATGGTGTTGATACGGTGCGAGGGACACAACTCTCTGCGTCATTTGCATTTTCAGGTCTTGGAGGTGATGTGAGGACGTATTCACCTTCAATTTCCTATTCATCTTTTATTCCCGTCAGAAAGAAACGTTCGGAGGATCCCGAGGTTTTTGCGTTTCGTATTCAAGCTACTACGACAGGAAGTTTTGGGATTACGGATAAGATTCGCAATGCAAATTCAATCTCGTTTATTAATGGAATTCCGCTTTTCGAACGTCACTTCCTAGGAAGCGAATTCGATTTGCGCGGCTATAATGTGCGCTCGATCGGACCTTGGGTACCATACGACACATTCCTGACAACCCAAAACGTAGCACCGGCGACTAACATTATCGGGGCTCCCGAAACAACGGTTTCGACATTGGACGCGGACGGCAATATCGTAACGACAGATCTTGTAATCCCGGATGCTGTAAAAAACCAACTGATTGGTTTGGGCACGTTTACCGGACCGGCTGGCGCAAATTCCATCTTGTTTCAAAGAAATTTCCAGCCGATCGGCGGTGACACGAAAATCTTGGGTAACTTTGAATATAGGATCCCGATCTTCGGTCCTTTAACAATGGCCGCATTTGCCGACATTGGATCTGTCTTTAACTTGAGGAAATCGGGTGTTCAAAACATCAATAGTGAATTTTTGAGAGATGATCTGTTTGTTGGAGCAGGCACCGTAACTTTGAGCACACTTTTGAATAACGTTGATGCAAATGGAACCCCTATTTATGAAAGTAGCTTTGGTGCATTTCTATTTGACGGCACCAAGGTACTAACATCCACGGATTTCCTAACCACTTATTGCGGCGGCGTTCGAGCGGATTGCCCGACGAGCTTGGCGGCATTGCCCGTTGGCACGCCGGGATTAACTCCTTTGTTTCTTAGAGGCGAGGTTCAGACGAATGCTCAGCTGAAGGTCAACGAAGCACAGTTTGATAGTTTTCGTGATTTCAAATCCTCAGTTGGATTAGAAATGCGAATTCAGGTTCCGGTTGTAAACGTGCCATTTAGATTGATTTATTACTACAATCCCGGAGCAAAATTGGGATTCGTGGATGAATTGCCGGGGCTTTTCTTTAGAGGAAAACGCAGCGGACTGAGATTCACGGTTGGGCGAACTTTCTAAGATGCGCGCTAAGATGCGCGCGCGAATAGCTATTGAAAGTTTAGCTTCGGCGTATTTATATTGGAAGAGAATCTAATTGACAATTTGATTTTCTTAAAATAACATTGCTGTCCTTCTAACAAAGAACGAAAATTGAGGGCAACAAATTTAACAACACAGGTTTCAAAAGGATAGTCATAAGTAAAAGTTGATGAGCCTTTTCGATTTTTAAGGAGTAATAGAAACATGAAAACATTTCGTTTAATGATAGTCGGCGCGATCTTGGTAGGCATTTTTGCAGTCGCAGGTATTGCCCAAACGGGTACCCAACAAATTGCGGTAATAAACACGCTTGCCTTTGGAGGCGACGATAAGGGCGCCGGCGGTATTACCAAATATATGAATGCGCAAAAGAAACTCGACAGTGAATTCACGGTTGAGAATCAACAGCTGACAAATCTTGGTAATCAAATAAATGCGTTGAAAAAAGAGATACAAGGTTTGCAGGATTCAGCAGCAAAAGGAGTTCCGGTAAAACAGGACGTTGTAACCGATAAGGCTTCGAAGCACGATGATCTTGTACGCCAATATAAGTTCAGCGAAGAGAGTGCTAAAGCCAAATATAGCAAGCGCTTAAACGAAGTGCTTGGTCCGGTAAATCAGGATATCGGCAATGCGATTCAGGCCTTTGCCAAGCAAAAAGGTTATGCGATGATTTTGGATGCAGCTCGTTTGGACAATGCTGGTCTGATACTTGCATTTGACACGAAGTTTGATGTAACCGACGAGTTTATTAAGTTCTACAATGCTCGTCCGGCTGGAACGGCTAGCACGACAAATTAATCTGAGCGTTAGTTTTTATGAGTCGGGAGTTATCGAAGGGAATTCGATGGCCTCCGGCTTTTTGCGTTTTAGTTGCTATATCGGTTTTTTCCTTCAAAGTTTCTGAACTATAATACGGCTTAAATTATGAGCATATACGACGTAAACGCGATCCAGAAAATTCTGCCTCATCGCTATCCTTTCTTGATGGTCGATAAGATCATAGAGCTTGATCCCGGCGAGAGAATCGTCGGTGTCAAGCAGGTGACGATCAACGAATATTTTTTTCGCGGACATTTTCCCGATATGCCGGTTATGCCGGGGGTTCTTCAAATTGAGGCGCTTGCCCAGGTTGGAGCGATCCTTGCGCTCAGAGAATTTGAAGATCGCGATTCTAAGATTCCTTTCTTTAGTGGGATCGAAAAAGCTAGGTTTCGCCGTCCGGTCGTTCCCGGAGATACGTTGATTCTTGAAGTTACGGCACTTCGAATCGGAAGCAAAGTTCAGAAAATGTGGGGCGAGGCGAAAGTTGAAGGCAAAATAACTGCTGAAGCTGAGATAATGAGTGTCATCGGCAAACGACCATAATTCCTTTTCAATTATTAATATGAGTTTTATTCATCCTTCCGCGATTGTGAGCGAAAAGGCGTCAATTGGCGAAGACTGTTATATCGGAGCATATTCAATCATTGGCGATGATGTCACGTTAGGTGTTGGGGTTAAGCTCGATTCTCACGTCGTTGTTGATGGAATTACGTCAATCGACAACGAGACCCACGTGTTCCCATTCGTTTCCATTGGGTTCGCACCCCAGGATCTTAAGTATAACGGGGAAAAAACGGCGACAGAGATCGGCAAACGAAATCAAATACGTGAGTTTGTGACGATTCATCGCGGTACGGAGGGCGGAGGCGGGCTAACAAAGATCGGCGACGATAATTTGTTTATGGCGCAGGCTCACGTCGCGCACGACTGTCAGCTTGGAAACGAGATCATTATGGCAAACGCAGCGACTCTTGCCGGACACGTTGAGATCGCAGACAAGGCAAGCATTGGTGCATATTCAGGAGTTCATCAGTTTTGCCGAATCGGATGCGAAGCGTTTGTCGGCGGCTATTCGGTCGTTGTAAAAGATGCCATGCCCTTTGCCGTCATTCAGGGAAATCACGCAAAATGTTACGGCTTAAACCGGGTCGGAATGAAGAGACGCGGATATTCGAAAGAGACGATAAAAGATCTGAATCGGGCATTCCACTTATTGCTTTCAGCGAAACTAAATACAACTCAGGCATTGGAAAAAATTAAGGAAGAAGTTTTGAATGTTCCGGAAGTCAATTTACTTGTGGACTTTATCGAAACTGCAAAGCGCGGTGTAGTGAAATGAAGTTTGGATTAATTGCAGGAAACGGCAAATTTCCATTCCACGTGATTGAAGGGGCGAAAAAAGCCGGGGCGGCTCTATCTGTCGTTGCGATCAAAGAAGAAACTGACAAGCAAATCGAGGAAGCAGCCGACAACGTTTTATGGGTTGGCATTGGCAAGCTCGGAAAGATGATCTCTTTCTTTAAGAAAGAAGGAGTTTCAAAGGTGATGATGGCGGGGCAGGTTAGGCATGTACAGATCTTTAGCGGTGCTCTGCCCGATTTAGAAATGCTAAAGATGCTGTGGAGTTTACCGCAGAGGAATACTGATTCTCTGATAGGAGGAATCGCCGATGCTATGGATCGCGAGGGAATAGAGCTCATTGATTCAACATTTTTCACAAAAGACTATATTGCGCAGGCAGGTGTGCTGACCAAACGCGGACCAAACGAAACTGAAAAAGCCAATTTAGAGTATGGAATAAAGATCGCGATTGAGATCGCCCGCATGGATTTAGGGCAGACGATAGCGGTTCGTGCGAGTGCATGCGTCGCTATCGAAGCGATGGAGGGAACCGACGCCGTGATAAAGCGCGCGGGCGAACTTGCGAACGGCAAACTTACAGTTGTGAAGGTGGCTAAACCCGATCAGGATATGCGTTTTGATGTGCCGGTTGTGGGATTGCCGACGATTGAGGCGATGATTCAGGCAGGTGCAACCTGTTTATCAGTCACGGCCGAAAAGACATTGCTGTTTGATCGCGACGAAATGCTGAAACTTGCGGATAAATACAAAATTTGCGTTATTGGAAGTTTGAGCGAAACCAATATCAGCCAACCTGCGTAAGATGCTGGGAAACTAACACACAGCCACATTTTACGAGTCCAAACTCGTCATTGAGAATCGTGGAATCAATTTTCGGAGAACTTATGAGAAGATATTTACTTATTTTTACAGTTTTATTGTCGCTTACCTTGCCTTCGGCTGCGTTGGCACGGGACGTAAGCGTAAACATTACACCTGCCGAAAGGAAGATGGCGGAGGCGATCACAGCTAAACAGCTCAGCGATTATTTACATTTTGTTGCATCAGACGCCATGGGCGGACGCGACACACCCTCTCAAGGCCTTGATGTTACGGCGGAATTTTTAGCGTTTAATCTAAAGCGTTGGGGATTTAAACCGGCCGGAGACAACGGAACATTTTTCCAGAAAATGATGCTTAGCGGCAGCGCTATCGATCCGTCAAAGGTCAGTTTTAAGTTGGGCGAAAACGAACTCAAATATGCTGAGGATTATTTTTTGCTCGATGGCGAAAGCACGGGATCCGCTGAACTTGTTTACGCAAAATCCGGGTGGTTTGTTAAGTCGAAAAATATCAATGATTTTGAAGGTATTGATGTAAAAGACAAGATTATCGTCATCGACGGCGAGCGATTTAGCGGCAGAGGTGTCCAGCCGCCCGACGGAGTTACGCAGGAAGATCTCGGCGGAGACCCCGGGGCGAACTGGGCAGATCCGGTATCTTACGCAAAGATGAACGGTGCAAAGGGCGTTATTCTTATTGCCTCATCCCGCGTTCAAAGCTCCTGGCTTCGACTTGCCGCATTTCTGAGTAATGGAAGAATGTCAGTCGAAGGACTTGGCGGAACGCCGCGCGGCGGCAACACTGAAAAATCAGTTCCGTTGATTCTTGTTTCGGAAAAGACAGGGGCGAAAATTTTTGCCGGTGCGCCGGCAGACATGAAGTCTCCAAAGGGATTTAAGATCGGTAAAACGGCGACTATTAGTGCTGAGAACGCGAGGAAACGCATTCCGACACAAAACGTCGTTGCGATTTGGGAAGGCGGCGATCCGAAACTTAAAGAAGAAATGGTCGCTGTTGGAGCACATTATGACCACGTCGGCACGAGGCCAAACGCACAGGGTGAGGATAAAATTTGGAACGGTGCGGATGACGACGGCTCCGGAACCGTTGCGGTCTTGGCAATCGCGGAAGCCCTTGCAAAAGCGAACACCCGTCCTCAGCGCTCTGTGCTCTTTGTTTGGCACGCGGGTGAAGAAAAAGGTCTCTGGGGAAGCGAATACTTCAATAAGTATCCAACGGTAGATATTACAAAGGTAGTTGCTCAGCTTAATATTGATATGATCGGACGCAGCAAGGCGGACGGAGATTCAAATGCAAAAAACAAGGATCTTTCGGGTCCCAACGAAGTTTATGTAATCGGTTCTGAAATGATGAGCTCCGCCCTTGGTGCAGTTACTAAAGGGACAAACGATGCGTTTATGAAATTGAATTATAATTATCGTTACGACGATCCAAAAGATACGAATAGATTTTTCTTCCGTTCGGATCATTTTAATTATGCGGTAAATGGTATTCCGATCGTTTTTTGGTTTGACGGCGTGCACGAAGATTATCATGGTGCAGGTGACGAACCCGACAAGATAGATTATGTAAAAATGGAAAAAATTACACGAACGATCTTTTTGACGTTATGGGAAATTTCCGAGCTGAAAGAAAGACCGGCGATCGATAAACAACTTCCACTGGAGCTAACGCGGCGGTAGCTTCTTAATGGTGATCGTAAACAGGGAATGTTTCGTGCATTCCCTGTTTTTCTATTTAGGGCTACTTGAAAACGATCCGTCACCATTTTTTCGCACGTAATACAAACTAAATCAGGAAACGATCTTTGATCCCGAATCTTACGGCTCTTTTGGATCAAGTTTTTCGCGAGAAAGCCAAAGTTTCTTCCGAATAAAAACTTCCGCTTCATTTTCGCGGATTTCACCGTTAACGACATATGTTTTTTCGGTCAAAATTTCACCGCGATCTACGAGGTTATCGGGAGATAGGAATACGTTCCAGGGTGTGCCCCATTTTCGGTAGTCGCCTGTGATATTTCTATATTTGAAATGAAGCGTGTTTTCACGGTCCCTTTTGGATTTCGACTCGACGACGACAGGAAAGTTTATTCCGCGACGATCCATCATATCTTCAACCTGTGCTTTGGAACCGTATAAGCTTACCCCAATTACCGCAAAACCTTGATCTCTGTATTTATCGTAAAGTCTTTGTGTTATCGGAGCCTGATAATTTGAGCTATGGCACCAGGGCGCAAAATAAAAAACCATCACGAGCTTTTTGTCTTTCGTGAAATCACGAAGGTTTATCTCTTGATTCGTTTTTACGTTTTGGTATGTCCAATCTCTATAGGAAATTTCCTTTTCGCTCAAAGGCGCATATTCATGGTCGTCGTGCTGGGCTAAGCCTGCGAGCGCCATTATCAGTGTCAAAATCGGTACAACAAAAAGCTTTTTCATAAACAAACTCCGATCAAACCCTATACTCTCAAATGCGAATTCGCAAGAGTTCTAGGCTTCTGCCCTTATACGGATTTCCGGCTTCCTGCCAAACCAATAAATGAAGTTCAAATAAATTCCGCTCAAAGATGAAAGACAAGCAAGAGCAGAAAAGATAATTAGCATCGTTATCTGCCAGGAGCCGGCGAAATAATAAAAATGTGCCTGGCGGAAAAAACGTGTCGAAAGATTTGGCTCAGGTGTTTTTAATACTTCCCCGGTCTCGGCGTTGATCAATATCGAGTCCATTCCCATACCACCGATCGCTTGATAATAAGGTTTGCCCTCGCGCATCAGGAGGGTTAAGGCAGTTGTCGGCAACATTTTTCCGGCGAATTCGTGTGCTTTTCCTATCGCTTCATTTGGCGTTATATTAACACGTTGCCCGTCGATAACATCCACCTTTCCGCCTTCTACCGTATTTGGCAGAGAATATAGCAGACCGCTAAAAGCCCAGGCCAAAACAGGTATCGATACAAACAATCCGAGCCAAATGTGTATTTGATATATAATTCTTTTCATAGAAGCTTTAAAAGATCTTGAGTAAAATCGCATGCCGTCTTCCTTTGCGTTTCATTTTACTCTTTTCAAAAAATTCGTGATAATTAGCCATTAAGAAAATAGCATTCAAGTTTAATAAAATTAAATGAATAACCAACCAACAGTATCAAATCTTTTCAGACGCGCGCTCGAAATTCGGGAGTCATCGCCAAACGCCTCTTATAACGAGATAAGAGAGCAGATCGTGAGCGAAAATAACTTGAATC
Source organism: Pyrinomonadaceae bacterium (assembly GCA_041746475.1). Classification (GTDB taxonomy): domain Bacteria; phylum Acidobacteriota; class Blastocatellia; order Pyrinomonadales; family Pyrinomonadaceae; genus Aridibacter. The sequence continues at coordinate 17,393 of JBGTGX010000139.1, forward strand.
CATTTCCTTTACCTGCGTTTTTGACCATTCCCGAATTGGACAGCATCGCGCCTCAAGAAGACTGGACATCGGGGCTTCCGATAGTGTTGCGCGGCATTCAAACCGAAGACTGGAATGAAGTTGCGCACGGGATAATTATTTGTCTCGAACAGGTTGAAAATTACCCAAAGGAATCGGGCAGGGAAGACGCACCGGAAAAGGAATGGCGAAACCGTGATAAAGGAATTGCCTCAGAAAACAAAAAGAATTTTGATAAATGGCTTCCTGAAGATTTGATGAACATCGCAAAGAAATCAGCGAAACAGTAAGACTTTAAGGATTAATATAAAAGCAGTGGACGAAGATATACTTTTGTACACTGCTTTTCATTTCGGGGTTCCAACCATTTTTAGGCGTCAGATTCGAGCGAATTGGACATTTATTTTTGTGCGAGATAAAAATCCTGTATACCATCGAACCGAACTCGCCAGTCGTTAATCCAATCCTCCATAAATTCGTTACAAAGTTAGAAACATTCTAGGAGCTATAAAAAGTCAACTCATTTTTGAA
>JBGTGX010000140.1:0-8731 GCA_041746475.1 Pyrinomonadaceae bacterium
CTATATAGTTTCACCGCGATTTTTTTTACGACGGAGTTTAATGTTTACAGTTAGAGCTGATTTCAAAGAGTCAATCGAAATAAATGCAAATTTGGATGAGGTCAGAGATTTCTTTTCCGACCTCGAGAACTTTATTGAACTGATGCCAGGTGTAAAAAGTATTCGCGAAGATTCAAGCGGGGTTATCCATTGGAAAGTCGTTGCGGATGTTCCCTTTGTGGGCTCGTTTACTCAGCATTTTGCAGTGTTGGAAACCGAGAACACGGAGGAACGTATTGAATGGTCGCCGGTTGAGGGCGAAGACAAAAATCTGATGCGCTACGCCGCGGAATTTTTGCCAAGAGGCAAGGAAAAAACGATAGTCCAATATACCCAAAACGTCGAGCTGAGAAGAAATTCTGCCAGCCAATTGCATTTTCTTGCCGGGCTCGCGGGCGAATCAACGATCAGCACCGAAATGACGAAGGGTTTCGCGGAAATGCTCCATGTCTTCCTTGAAAGGGTACGCGAACAACTCGAGATCTAGAATAAAAATGCACCGCATTTTGTGTGTCGGAAATCCATATCGTATAATTTTCACTAGCTTAACCACTAAATCAAGCGTTTTTCCGCGTCTTCTCGTTTTGGCATAAACCTTGCTTTGTATGAAGGTGTGACAGTCGATTTTAACTCCGGCGAGGTATTTTATGAATTTATTTACTCGAATTATTTGTTTGGTTGTTTTGTTTTCTTGCCTTACGTTGGTCATATTCCAATCTTCGATTCAATCACAATCGGCCGGCGCACAAGCCTCGGTTACATCGGAAGCAGAACGAATTACCGGAGACAAGTTTAGGCACTTTACGAGAAGCCCAAAAGGTACAAAGATCTATTCGGTAAAAGCCGCCTCGGGAAAGATGGTTAGGGCAATCGATAAAGGTATTGATGACCTGATCGCGGTTTCAAAAAGTAAAAAATACAAATTCAAGAAACGCCTGAATCACTCGGATTATATGATCTTTATAGCGCGTCCCGATAGAAATAAAGACTCAAACGATAATTATTCACCTGACATAGCCGTAGCTGCTCAGCAATATTCCGGGAGCATTTATGACAAAGGCGGATATATTTATGCTGCAGGAATGGTCGTCGCGTTCAACCCGTGCGCATTTGTGATAGCAGAACACACAAAAGATTTTGATCGGGTTTCAAATGTAGTTCGATACGAAGGCGAGCATCTCGTCCTATGGCACAACGACCGCGCACTCTTTAACGAAACCGCAGACCATAGCAGAGGCGGCGGTCATCCGATCCTCAAATAGGTTCCAATTAAACTTCTCTCAACCTTGTAGTTCCTGGCGTAGTGTCGGGCTTACGTTCGGATGATTCGGAAAATTTTGCCAAAGACTGGGGTTCAGGTCGTTTAGAGTCTTGTTCATTTTTACAATTGTCCACGTATGTGTAGTTCCGCTTCCCCACCCAACGCCGCGCGCGGGGCTGACTATTCCTTCTTCCCACGAGGCCATGTTGTGATGAACATCCGTATTAAAAATACGTATCCAATAAGCAAGATATGCATCCATGACGCCATTTACTACAAAGCCTTGCCGTACTGAGGCGTGCAACCAGGGAGGTCTTACTACGCGGACTATTTCAGCCGACATTATAGCGACGAGCTCAACATCCGTTGTAAGATTCGGGCAATCGACATGATCGCCTACCGCTTGCGAAATATTCCAAATAAAATTCATTCCGTGATACTGCCGGTCTAATTGTAATTTTGCTGCCATGATCCTCTCCTTTTATTTGTCCTAATTTAGTTATCTATTTTAACCGAAAAAAATTGATGTAAAAGCCCCCGAAAGTTTTCATTTTCGTGTTCACTTCTCAACACGATTCTAAGACCATCCCAAAAAGAAATTTGGTGGTGCATCATCATGTTCTCTACTTTCACGATTCTTTGTTTCTAATCATCAAACGCCTTGTCAAAATCATAAGTTCTTAGATCCGCTATCAAACAGGCGGAATCTTTTATGGTCTTGAAAACCGAGATATTTATCTCAGGTTTAATTCCTGGCTCGCCTCTCGGAAGCAAACCATTCTCAAAAATGATGGCGATTGGCTTAACATTTGTTCCTTCGCGAACTACCCGCCATTCAATCTCTTTGCCGATATAATTTTCAACTCCCATCGAATGGTATTGCTGCACATCAGTTTGTTTGCTGTCTGGAAAAACCAGCCATAAGGACTGTCCGCGATCAGGTTGCTCAATATACAGTTTATATTCGTTGACCCCTTTACGTTCCGTTCCCGAAAATATTCCGGTCATGCCAGGATTGGGTTTTTCGCGGGTCGGCAGGTTTTGTCAGAGACTTCGGTGCTAATACTTTCGACTGTTAAGGATTGGGCGCTCTCATTAGACATGTGGATTCTGACATCCCAAGCGTTTATTGATTTCGGCCCTTTTTATATACCCAACGAGAAAATACCCATACTACCGTTAAAAATACAAAAACCTGCGCCACAACGATTGTGTAGAACCTCCATTCCGGACCACTTGAGTGCGGATTCCCTTCAAGAATCGCGTCAATAAAGATTGTTCCGATAATGAAAGGACTAACGATCACAATCATAACCGTGGATATGGCTCCCTCGCTGCCAAAGAGATATTTTTCCGCGGCCGAGAGCAGCGGTAGCGGTAACATTGTCGAAGCCATAAATATCAGGTAGTAAATGATTTCCCGTTTCACAATTTGATTCTCCCATTCATGTCTAACACTAGTGATCGAAACCCCATGATACGCTGGTGCACTTTTCCAGCTTTCTCACCTGAGCAACAACCCGATTTTCTTCGCATTCTGCGGGTCAAACGGATCAGCAACTACCGCGATTTCCATTCCCGGCTGAATCTGCGGCAACCGGATCACAGGCACAGTCACTTTTTTCCAGACTTGATAGGAAGCGATTCCCTCGATCGAGATCTCGAGCAAAACTCGTACCCGGGGATTTTCGTTTACACGAACGCCGGTATCTTCGAGTTGTAGGATCCGTGCAATACCCTGCTTGCCGTCCTCTATCAATTTCGACAGGTTCCTTTGTTTTCGTAGAGCATAGAAAACCAAGCCGACCGGAATCAAAATAAAAACGCCGCCCATTATGAAAAAGAAGTTTTTTAGGCTGTAACCGTCGTTTGTCAATTCCGTCGGATTAGTTTGAGAACCCCAAAAAATAAATCCTAAACCGGCGATGAAAAAGACAGCGCAACCCACGAGTAGTGGTTTTAAGGCGCGAAGATTCATTTAAATACCTCCTATAAAGGTTTCGCTTTGTTTTTAGAGCACTTAATACCTCAATCGCTATTGCGATACCAGCTGGTATTATCGCCAGGGACCCGCCGATAGGTCGATGGGAAACGTTGACTTAACGAAAGGTTGCCGTTCGGTCCGTATGTTAGAACCAATCCCTCAAATGAATCAAGTTGCCCGTACGGTAAAAAGCGATGAGTATATTCAATTTGCAATTCAGTTGACGCGACAACATAACATCGTGCAGATCTCGCCAAGCCGGAACAAAAATCATTTCCAAGCCTTTGATTTTGATCGTTTCTGCCGGCTACGCAGCACGCACGAATCCAGATCTTTTCAACAAGCGATCCAATTCCACGAAAAACATAGATATCCGCCTGACCAATTCCCTGTCCTAGTGACAAATGTCCCGGTGAACCGTGGCAGTTAAGAATCAAGTTTTTGATCATGATCCCATCACCTTAATGTGCATAATTGCAGATCAATTGAATCATCTGATCGACAGTAGTTGAACTTTTGATCGAATGGGTTCGTGCCATTCTGACTATTGCCGGAGCATTGTGAGAATTTAATCCCATATGCGGCAATTGCAATGAAATCATAATTTTTCTCCTTTCGATTTGTCCGATCGGAATTGCCCGACAAATTCCTACGTTGCCGGGCAGCTCCGACCGGTTTTGACAAAAAATCAGTCCAAAGCTCAGTTTTGGAGGCTGAAACCCGGGATCGATATTTTTGCCGTCTCACGTGGTTCGTTTTCAGGGAAGATATTCAAGATCAGCGGATACGATAAAAATTGGATTCGTAATGGTAATTAAGATTCTCTGATCCGCAATCCTGAAAAAAATAAAGGGCGATCGAAGGACCGCCCAATAATCATACAACGAATGAGTTTCCGTTTACGGGAAGATACCAAGTTCCATATAGCATAGTGCGACCTTATCGATCGCGTTTACAAAAGCTGCAGTTCGCAGGTTATCGACCTTATCGTTGCTCTTCAAAATTTCACGAGTGGAATTATATGCGGTGATCATCGTCTCTTCCAACCCCGAATAAACCAGATCGGCTTCGTCAGCTCCGCGCGCAACTGCATTTCGTTCTTCTTTGCTCAGACTTCGTCCGGTATGACTTACGATAATATTAAGAATGCGGTCGTAAGCACCTTGCTCGAATCGTTTGCCCATCCGTCCAAAACGGACGTGCGACAAATTTTTCAGCCATTCAAAATAGGAGACCGTAACACCTCCGGCGTTCAAATAAACGTCTGGGATAATCATAATTCCCTTTTGCTCAAGAATTTCCTCGGCGTTCGCGGTGATCGGACCATTTGCCGCTTCGCCAATGATCTTCGCCTTGATGTTTGGAGCATTGTCCTTGTGAATTTGATTTTCAAGAGCCGCGGGAATCAAAATATCGCATTCCAGCTCAAGCGCATCTTCGCGGTTTGGGAGGGCGGTCGCCCCTTCGAATCCCATTATCGAGCCTGTTTCCTTTCGATGTGCCATAAGCTTTTCAAGATCTATCCCGTTTTGCTTATAGATCGAACCTTCGTATTCTGCTACCCCGATCAACTTGGCGCCGCCGTCCTCAGTGCAAAATTTTGCCGCGTAATATCCTACGTTTCCAAGCCCTTGAACAACAAAAGTCTTTCCTTCGATCCCGGGCTCCAACCCAAGCTCCTTCATGTCTTCGGCTTGTAAGCAAGCTTCCCGAAGTCCGTAATAAGTTCCGAGCCCCGTCGCTTCGGTGCGACCGCGAATACCACCTTGCGCGACAGATTTTCCGGTTACACATCCGAGAGCATCGATTTGTTCTGAATGAAACGCCATGTAGGTATCTGCAATCCATGCCATTTCCCTGGCGCCCGTACCGTAATCCGGTGCAGGAACATCGATCGCCGGTCCAATAAAATTCTTACGAATGAGCTCGGTTGTGTAGCGGCGTGTAATTCTTTCAAGCTCTTCCTTTTGAAACTTTTTCGGGTCGATCTGAATCGCCCCCTTTGCGCCACCGAAAGGAACATCGACGATTGCGCATTTGTAGGTCATCAAGGTCGCCAACGCAATTACTTCGGCTTCGCTCGCGTGCTCCGAATATCGAATTCCCCCTTTTACAGGAAGTTTGTGATGGCTATGCTCCGCCCGCCAACCCTTTATCACTTGATAGCTGTCTCCTTTCCTAACCGGAAATTGAAACGAATAGACACTGTTACAAATTTTTATCTGCTTTAACAACCCTTCGGGATGAGCGGTAGCGGCAGCCGCCTTTTCAAAGTAGCGGTCGACGCTTGCCAAAAAGTTTTGTCCTTGCTGTTCTGCACTCATAATATATTCCTTTTGTTTTTAAGCTTAATGTAGCTCATTTCCCTACATTTTTTGATGTGAATAAATAATACAAACTTTCTTTGTAAAAACACTCCATTTACCGGCCGATAAAAATTTGATAGGTATTTGGCGCGTTTTCCCCAACTTCACCGAACACGATCCTTTTCGCCGATATCCCTTGATCCTCTACGAAGAACGTTAGAATAGTCTTCTTTCGTTCATCAAATATTTTCCCCTTATTTTCGCCTGCGGCAAGCATAACTCTTAGTTTCAAGGCCGGATGCCGTTGCAGCTCAGAAGCCACATTCAGTAGGTCTTCACCTTTGCTAGTATCAATCTTTGAGGTCGCCAGTTCAAACGGTATACTGAATTCAGCCGAGGAAACGCGGCTCAAAATGAGGGTCAAATCAGATAAGTTTAATTTCCCCCGAACAAATTCCTGTAACGTCGACTTCCCGTCGGTATCGATTTCGCGTTCGCTAAGATAAAAGATTTCCAAAAATGACAGACCTGTAGAGCGGTCAGTAATACTATAATCAATATATGTTGCGGGCGAAGGCAGTTTGAAATCTACTAAATCTTCGTTGATTTTCTGTAGGTAATTTGCCTTTCTTTGAGCAAGTGTAAGAGGTGTCGGCGTCGTTTGTATAACTGGGTTAATTTCCTGCCTCTCAGAAGTTGGAATCTCCACCAGTTGCAACGAGATTGTTTCTGGTTTTCTTCCAAGTCGATCTGCTAAGAGATCAATGAAGTTCTTTCTTTCTCCAGCAGTATAGCGTTGACTATCAAAAACCCTCAAGTAAACATTCAATCCATCTTCAGTATTATTAACGCGAAGTTCGTCTAAATAACTTCTGACATTTCCTTCTGAATCCTTTTCAAAATCCGACCAGACATCCCTTACTGATTGGCTAATCCTATTCTCAGTCTGGCGTTTATGTATGTCCAACCGCATTTTCGCAAGCGAACTACTTAAAGGGAAAAATATTATCAAGAGCGGAAGGACGATCATTAAAAATCGAAGTGAGAAGCTTCTTACTTCGCGAGCTTTTTCGAGTATCGGAACTTTATGAATCTGCCGAAGCCACCAACTACTCTCCGAATCCTGTTCGCGCCATTCTCTTACTGCTTCTCGTACTTTCTGTGTATCGATTCTCAAGAATACAAAAACGAGCATCGCCGTAAAGGTAATTGCTACAAGGTTTGTAAGATAAAGCAACCCGCCGCCGCCCGCAATTTCAAGTCCCTTGCCAAACTCTACGCTAACAGAATAACCCAGACCAAACCCGATAACACAAAGAGGCGGCATTAGCGCGACCGCGATGGCAACTCCGGGAATTGATGTTGCGACTCCCTTGATGTCGCGGCAAATTGCAATCGAGCCGATTGCGCCGGAAAAAAGTGCGATGAATAAATCGAGGGTATTTGGCTCCATCCGGGCCCTGATTTCAGGAGTGATGTCATTAAACGGAAGAAATGCCACTAAAACAAACGCAAATACAACGGCGACAAGAGTGCTTAATACAAGATTAACCAACGCTCGGACTCCAAGTGCCAAATCTCCCGTCGCCAGCGCAAGTCCCTGCGAAAGTATCGGTGCCATTTGCGGCGAAATCAGCATTGCCCCGATCACGACCGCGGTACTGTTTAACACCAAACCGAGAGTTGCAATCCCTGCGGAAAAAAAGAGCTGGAGCCAATATAGAAAGTCTTTTAGGGTAGCGGAGGTGGAAAGCTGTATGTATATCTCTACTTTTCGTTCGTAATCAACGTCAAGAGCAGAAGCAAAACTATCGCGAATCTTCCGCCAACCACGGTAGATTTTCATCAAAAACCGGAATGACCGCACTGATTGGTCGGGCGTTTTTTCCATATTGAGATTGGTGACGTAATCCGTTGTCTATATATTTACTCAATATCAAGGTCGATGGTCAACCAATCATTGTAAATTTATACAAAATAAGCGCAAACACCCCCTTGTAATCCTTTTTCCAAAGATCTTTTGGGGAACATATGAAGAATCGAAGGGTCTAACTTTATGTTCGCTATGAATGCTGGTTCGTATCGGCAGTTTGAAAAAAAGAAACACATCCCGTTTTGGTACCGATAAATCAGGAGGAAAAATGCTTGATAAATTAATTATTTCTAGAACCGGTGCCGAAAATAACAGGACCCTAAGGGGTTTGCTTGTTAGTACATCTGTTATCGTCATATCACTTTTAACGTTTGGACTTGTTTTCAGTCTATTCAGCCAAAACTTGGCGATGGGGCAAGACGATCTGAACATCTCTACGCTCATCGCTGCACCTGTTATTCCCGAAACTGTTCCGCCACAGCCCGAGCCGCCGAAAAAATCGAAGACGCCACGAGTTGATGACCAAGTTTCAAAAGTCATCAAGAGAAAATTTAATATTCAACGTGCTGACGAAAGTCCTGCCAACGTCCCCGAAGCGATCTCAACCAAGCCTTCTCAGTATAAATCGCGTCCGGATACTTCATTTCTTTTGGGCAAGATCGATCAGGGCGAAAAGATTCGGTCGAGTGCCGGCGAACGAACATGCACAAAAGACTGCGGCGACGGGTCGGGTATTTCCGATATGCGAACCGAGACCGTAAGCGACTCAAAAGTGGCGCCGCCTTTAGAGAAAACAGTGCCGAAACCACCGACAATCAAAATCGCTCCGCAAGCTCCGATCTCGGGCGGTGTACTAAATGGAAAGGCCGTTTATTTGTCACAGCCCGATTACCCAACGCCGGCAAAATCGATAGGGGCCTCGGGAAAAGTGGTAGTAGCGGTTTTGATCGACGAAACTGGAAAGGTTGTGTCTGCGAATGTCACGGAAGGGCATCCGCTACTCCGCGCTTCGGCTGCAAAAGCAGCTCGTTCGTCTCGCTTTTCTCCGACAAAACTATCTAACGTTCCCGTGGAGGTAACCGGAATAATTGTATACAACTTCATTCCATAGCCGTTCCCGACCTTCAAAACTCAAAAAGAGGCTGTCTAGAAAGAATATCTTTTTAGACAGTCTTTTTTTGTTTTGGTTGTTTTCGTTTTAGATTTCTCGATTTGTTTTTTTGATATATGAAATTTGAAATTTTGATTTCTACGATTTTTGGAAAATG
>JBGTGX010000141.1:0-9263 GCA_041746475.1 Pyrinomonadaceae bacterium
GGTCGAAGTAAGGGACGGTCTGAAACGATATTTTGACTTCTACAACCACGACCGCGGACACCAGTCACTGGGATACAAAACACCGGCAGCGATCCACCTTAAATAGGCCGTTTTGCTGTCTGGACAATGGGGTCCACTTTAGGGAAAGGGGATTCTCTACGCGACGATCAAGAGTTTCAAAGGACTCGAGGCCGACGCGGTGATCCTGGTCGACATCCCGAATCCTGCCGGGCATCGATATTTTACGGTCAATGATTTGTATGTTGGCATGTCGCGGGCAAAGCACAATTTGACGATTCTAACCCGGGAGGAATTTTTAGATCCGACACCTTTATTGCAATAACCCGTATCGTGACGATCGATACTCAAAAGGCGCGATTTTCTTCGACGTGGTAGGCAAAATCAAAGGAAAAACGATATAATTGGAGCTTAGTGATACTGTAACTTGTTGATTCTAATGGTGCACCCGGCATGATTCGAACATGCGACCCCTTGATTCGTAGTCACTTTCACGTGATTCGCTTGGAAAATTTCATCTGGTTTCAACCTGTATTAATAGCCTTTTGGCGGATTTTTGACGGATTTTAGTCTATTTGGAGTCTATACGAATGTGTAATTTAAAGTGTAATCCGTGTGTAACGGCTTGGACTGCGTTTTCTCAATGGCTTGATCACTCAGTATTATACTCCATGCTTGAAAGAGTTCGTTACATTTGTCGCTACAACCGTTTCTCCGCTTTCATCGCTTTTAACGATCGATTCAAATCAATTTTTAGCGGTTCTTTGGGCACTTGTCGGGGTGTCAGAAAACCTCTCTGTTAAATACCTTTTTCGGACTCACATTTTAAGGGCTTTTCAACTTGCAGAAATGCGATGTCAGAAAACAAATGTTTTTTGACACCTATTTTGATTCCGATAATATCCATTATGTCTTAAGGTTGTAACTAGATACCGTTTCATTTACTACCCCGTTATCCTTCTAACAGCAACTTTGAACTCCCGCCTGAATCGGCGGACATTTTACCGAGCCATAACTGCAAAATACACAGCAATCTCCTTTTTGTGGTTTGAGAAAGGCTTGGCAATTTGTGCATTCATAGAAAAATGCACAAGCATCTGTTGGCATCGTTTCCAATTGTTTGTGCTTACACTCCGGGCAATTGATTTCAGATTCTAAAATTACGTTTTCCATAGTTTTTTGATCTAACATAGTTAGTAAAATTATTCCGCACAGCACGAAAGTTTTGAAGGGTCTTTATAGCGGGAAATTGCCGCTATTTTCAAGGCTTCCGCCATTGTCGGATAGACGTGCAGTAAGTCTATAAAATCCTCTAATTTCGCTCTAAACCGCAAAGCCATTGCCGCTTCGTGAATTACTTCTCCGGCATTATTGCCGATCATTGTAACGCCAAGAACTTCGTTTGTTTTCGCATCAGCAACCATTTTGATAAATCCTTTTGTATCTCTGATCGCTCCGGCACGCGGGACAAGTTGCATCGAAAAAGGATTGCACCAACATGGATGACCTGCGGCAATGCCTTCGGCTTCGGTCATTCCGACGATACCGATTTGCGGGTCTGTAAAAATTGCACGCGGGATAACGCGGTGATTTACAGAACGAGGCTTTTCATCTAAAAAAGCGTTATGTGCGACAATTCCGCCGTCCTGACTTCCGACCGGAGTTGCCATCTGGCTGTTTAGTTCATTACCGATAATATCTCCGGCGGCGTAAACGTGAGAAATGTTTGTTTGCAGAAATTCATTGACTTCCACTTGCCCGTTTTCGCCTAGTTTTACGCCCGCTTTTTCGATTCCGATTTTATCGGTATTCGGTTTTCTGCCCGTCGCAACAAGAATTTTTTCGGCACTAAATTCTTTTGAAGTTTCGCCGATGTGTGCCGTTGCAACGACATTGCCGTTTTCCATTCTGACCGATTTAACTTCTGCGTCCGTTACAATGTTTATTCCTTCTTCGGCAAAAATCTTTCCGATAACTTTTCCTGTTTCGGGTTCGTAACCGTTTTTAATTAATTGGCTGTTTCTTTCGATAATAGTTACTTCCGCCCCAAAGCGTTTGAACATTTGCCCGAGTTCGAGAGCGATATAACCGCCGCCAACGATCAAAAGCGATTTCGGACATTCGGTTAATTCCATTCGCTCATTGTTAGTCAGCAAATCGCTTGTCAGGAAAGGCACTTTGTCGAGTCCTTCAATCGCGGGAAGAACCGGACGTGAGCCGGTCGCAATCAAAATCTTTTCACCCGTTAGTTTTTTGCCGTCAACTATCACGGTGTTGGCATCGAGAAATTCGGCGTGTCCCTTTTCGACGGTAATTTTTCCACCGACCAGACTTTTGTATTTCTTTTGAAGATAATCTTCAATAACCTCATCTTTTTGAGCAATAAGTTGCTGAAAATCCAAATCTATTTGGCACGGTTTTAAGCCCGGATAGCGTGGATTTTCAGCATCATAGATGATCTTTGCCGCCTCGATAAGATTTTTTGACGGCAGACAACCGCGATTAACGCACGTTCCGCCAATGGTTCTTTCTTCGGTCATCACGGAAGTTCTCCCGTATTCCTGCGTTCTCAAAGCGGCGGCAAATGCGGTCGAACCTGATCCAAGTATAACCAGATCGTATTTGTTTTCTGACATAAACTTATTTTTTGAGCATTTTCCAGCCGATAAACGCAATGATTATTCCTAAAATTGCAATTGGTATAAGGATGCTGTCCTGTAACAAAAAACTTAGACCGAAAGCCGCAAATAATCCTGCCAGAATCCAGGGAAATCCACAGCATAAAAGAGCAACAAAAGCACTTACGCCGCCAATTCCCAAAAGCGTTTTACCCAATTTGTTTTTTGATTTACTATTCATTTGTTTATTTTTCGATTACAAATTTAATAAGTTTCAAATGTATTTTTATAAGATTTCCATCTAAATTAATATCTCACCCAAGTTGATGTAACCCCCGGAGAAGCCCAAGTTATATGCTTGATTTTTCTGTTTTCGTCTCTGACAAAACACACCTCTCCGTAAAATTTATATTCAATGAAACAATCTTTTCTAACCGGATACAGCTTTATATCTCCTGCATAAAATTGTCCGTCTTCTTGAAATATTTCAATACCGCCGTTGGTTGCTCCTTCGCGTCTGTATTTGCCGAAAAACTCCGCTACGTTTTTATTCGGATTCGGAACGATTTTCGAGTCGAGGACTTTTGCTTCGGGAACTTCTTCATCTTTTAAAATTTTGTCCAAAGCGTCAATAATCACATCATTTGCCCCCGATGCCAGATTCGACAGCACGACGAAACCGTATTTTTTATCGCCGTCAACTTTTACGTTCGCACGATGTCCGTTGGTGCTGCCGTTACTGCTGAAAACATTGCCGTCAATTAAATTCGATTTTACTGCTTCGCCGTATTTCCCGCTGACGATTGCTTCACCGAAACGATATGTGTCCCGTGCTGTGCTGAGAACTGAACCTGCACCGATGAGAAATGAATAATCCTTGAGTTCTGCATTGACAAGTCCACCTGGTGAAAGGAAATAATCTTTCGCCTGATTTTTAATTATCATCTCGCCGTCAAAGTCAATTGAATCTTTCATTCCGGCTGGCGTGAAGACGTATTTTTCCAACAATTCGGAATACGATTTACCCGAAGTGATTTCCAAAACTCTCGCTAAAACCGTATATCCGGCTGAGCTATATAATCTTTTTTCGCCCGGTTCAAATTCCAGTTTCGTCTGTTTGATTTTTTCAACCATTTCCGCCGATGTATAAGAAACGGTTTCCATTTCCGGCGGCATCACGCGATGCGGTATTCCCGTGCGATGACCAGCCAGCATTCCAATTGTAATTTTGTCGCCGTTCGGAAAATCCGTGATGTATTTGCTGAGTTTATCATTGAGAGCAATTTTCTTTTCTTCAATCAGGCGAACTAAAATCACGAGAGTCATTGATTTCGTTATCGAAGCAACACCGATGCGTATATCCGGTTGATTCGGGATATTAAAATCGGCATTTGCCAAACCGAATGCTTTTTCATAGATAACTTTGCCATCCTTAGAAGCCAAAACCACACCTGAAAAATGTCCGGCTTTGGCAAATGGAGTTATAAAATTATCTATCTGCTTTGCTTTTGGAGATTGACCAAAAACATTTGATATAAATATGGTTAAGATGATAAGAATGTATAAAACTGTAAAATTTTGATTTAATTTCATATGTTTTCCCCTTTCTCCTTATTTATGATGTTTCACTTATTTTCATTTAACAATTTTTGAAGCAATTTGTTTATTTCTTCCGCGAGTTTGTCACCATCAAGCATTCGGTCATTTGGTAGCGAGCTAAGTTGGTGCATGTAGGAATTAGGCACGGGCGGTTCTGTTTTCCATTCAGCATCGCCGTCGTAAACGTAATAGACATCCCAAGCCGGTTCATCCATTTTCATAACGATTCGATAAGCCTTTTTTAATTCGCCTTTTTCATCCCAATAATGACTTACACGTTTGTCTGCGATTCGTGATGTTACTTCTGAAACGCGGTCTTCACTATCTGCCGGAAGACTCGGCACCCAAACGACATAAAGACGAAAATCATCGCTTTTTACATGCTTTAAAACTTTTTCTCTGAGTTCGGAAGCCCCCCGAACAGCACAGGCAGGTCAAGTCGGCGAAAGCAAAGTCACGAGCCGTACTTTTCCTTTATCGGCGTTAAACTTTTCTTTCAATTCATCTAAATTCGTCGAATAAGAATCTGCTTTGGCAGATGGCGTCGGCGTTGAATCGGTTTTATTCATCTGCTGTTTCTCCTTTACGCTTTGACCGTTGGTTTGCAATATCGAACTGCAACCGCTCCACAACAAAAGTCCCAAAATTAGTAAAATCATCAATTTCAGTTTTAATTTCATCTTTCCTCTCCTATTTCGGTGTATAACCAAGTTCACTTATAGCTTTTTTAATCTTTTCAAGCGTTATCTGTTTCGGGTTATAGATGACTTTGACATTTTTGTTTTCGTAGCTTGCTTCGGCTGAAATCACGCCCTTTAATTTTCTGAGCGTTTCATTAATATGCACAGCACACCCCTCGCAAGTCATTCCCTCGACTTCAATTATTACTGTTTTATTTTGTGCTTCATTCTCGCTTGCAGCACTCACTTGATTTGGAGTTTCGGGAGCGTTAAAACCTAAAGCCGAAACAAGATACCCGGTATAAAAAGGAATTAATGCAAACCCAACTATCCCAACCGTCGCAATCCATAAAACCAGTTGATTGATGCGTCCAATCGGTTTGGTCGCGCAGGCTTCGCCTTCTCCGCATTCCTCCCGGCGAAAATAGGTTTGATAAAAAGCAAATCCTAAAGCCCCGAAAGCTACGATCAATAGATATGGCCGGAGTGTTTCAAAGAACGAAGCGGCTCCAAAAGCGCCAATACCTAAGGCGATTGATAAAACTGGCAAAATACAACATAAACTTGCTGTAATTGCTACAAAAACCGTACTTCCTAGAAACACATTTCTACTGGATTCCCTCATTTATTTCTAACCTCTTTTTATTTCAAAGAATGTTGGACAGTTAGCTTTTTGGCCGTGTTCGCTCAACTCCGCATCGCAGGTTTTTAGGTGGCTCAATAGGGTTTTTCTAAACGCTTTCATTTTCTTTATTTGCTGTTCAACTTCGGACATTTTTTGTTGCAATAAATCCCTGACTGTTCGACACTCTTCAGAGCTCCCAGAACCCAACAAGCCTTTTATTTCATCAAGTGAAAAACCAAATTCTTGAGCTTGTTTGATAAATTTGATCTGCTCGACCGTGTGCGGTTTGAAGAGTCGAAAACCGCCATATGTTCTAGAAACGCTATGAATCAGTTTTCTCTTTTCGTAGTAGCGAACGGTATCAACACTCACATCCGCACGTTTGGACACTTCGCCGATTTGTAATGCACTTTCACTCATTAGATAGATTATACACTCTAGTGTTAACTCCAGAGTCAAGTGATAAATGAAACTATGGTTAAATGATTATTTTTGTGGAGAATGTGTTTCTTAACCTGGTTAAATTTTAGTGTCCAAAAACTACTCTTTTTGGGGGCGGGCAAAACTCGTTAGATACACTTCCCTGAAATCGGACGGTTCATTATTAAGTCTTCGACGGGTTTTTGGACACTCAGAAAACTACACGTTATAGCGCGTCTTAAGCATACGACCGGTAAACCCATTTTTACTACATTTCTAATCATCAATTTTAGCCACCCTTTCTGAGATTCAAGTGTCAAAAAAGATGAGTTTTTTAACACTGAAAGAAAAGAAATAAATGCGTTGGGGAAAAAGTGTTTTGATGCTTGTATAGTATATGCAGGCGCGGGCGAGGTAAACAAAAGCGCCAGGTGCATGAGATACCTAAGTGTTACATAATCAATTTCGATTGATTTTTAATTGGCTGACTTGGCGAGACGAGTCCAGGCGCCCCATTTTCTGTAATAAACTGCCTCGCCGATTCGGCGTCAAGCGGTTTTGAGAAAAAATAACCTTGCCCGTATTCACAATTCAATTGATTAAGCTGCGCGAGTTGGTCGGCGGTTTCGATTCCTTCCGCAATGACTCTCATCTTTAGATTTTGAGCCAGCTTAATGATCGTATAGACGATCTCGGCATTTTCTTCGCTTTCTACCATTCGACTGACAAACGAACGATCGATTTTTAGATATCCCGCAGGAAAGCGATGGAGATCACTCAGCGATGAATATCCCGTACCAAAGTCGTCCATACTAAACTCAATACCCATCGAATTGAGCGAGCGTATCATTTCTATCGCACGATCAGTATCTTCTATTACCGCGCTTTCCGTGATTTCGAGCTTAAGGCATCGAGGGGCAAGCCCAATTTCGGCCAAAATATCTTTGATCTGGTTCGCGAGATCAGCTTGTATAAACTGCTTGCATGAAAGATTAACGCTTACCGAAAGGGCCGACGCTAGTTCATTACCGTTCTGCCATTCGCGCAGCTGACGACAGCTTTCCTTTAGGACCCAGTTTCCGAGCGGAAGGATCAGGCCTGATTCCTCCGCCAAAGGGATAAACTCGATCGGCGAGATCATACCGCGCTCCGGATGGTTCCAGCGTACGAGAGCTTCGAAACCACTAAGCTGATTCGTTTCGAGCTGGACGATGGGCTGGTAATGAATTTCAAACTCTCCGCGTTCAATGGCCTCCCGCATCTCACTTTCGAAATGCAATTTTTTCATTGCATATTCATGCATGGCAATATCGAACACTTGGAATTGTGCTTGCCCTTTTTCCTTGGCGCGGTACATAGCAATATCGGCATGGCGAAGCATCTCTTCCGCGTCATTAGCATCAGCTTCATTAAACGCGATTCCAATGCTCGTCGAGATAAATACCTCACGTCCGGCTAGTTCGAATGGGGATCTTAAACTGTCCTGAATACGCTCGGCAACCCGTAAAGCATCCTCCGGCTCAATAAGTTCGGTGAGCAGGATCACAAATTCATCACCACCCAGTCGTGCCATAAGGTCTCCGGTGCGCATTACGGCCTGAAGCCGCCGAGCGATCTTTTTTAGGAGACTGTCGCCTTCGGCGTGACCAAGTGAGTCGTTCACGATTTTGAAACGGTCAAGATCGAGAAACATTATGGAATATGATTTGGAGTCCTTGCCTTTGCGCCGTTCAATGATCACGCGCAGGTGATCGAGAAAGAGCTCGCGGTTTGGCAGCCCGGTCAGCCCGTCGTGAAAAGCGTCATGCAGCAATTGTTGCTCGAAGCGTTTATGTTCGGTGATGTCGTGCATAACGACCACCGCACCTAACTTTTGATCGTTCTCGTCCATAATGGCCTGGCCACTGGTGATCATTGTCAGCATCTTGCCCTCAGCCGATCTCGTGACCATTTCCACGTCCCGCACGCTGCCTTCGTGTAAAGCGCGGTAGAGAGGCACGTCCTTCATTTGCATCGGCGTCTTACCGTCCGCATTGTAAAGCGCAAAACGCTCCGCCCAATCTTCCGGTCGAATGGGGTCGACAATGTCGTGATATCCGCGAGCCGTTTGGTTAAAGATCATCAGTTTACCCTTGGCGTCACAGGCTACAACATTATCGGTCAGATTCTCGACGATCGCTTTCAAAAACCGGTCCTTTTTATTTAGCTCGACTTCCGAGTCCAGGATCAATCCGCTTAGATATTTCTGTTCGGCTTGGTGTGCGCCTCAAGGAGTGCATCACGTGACTGCTCCAGCTTCTTGTTTTCGATCGAGTAACGGATCGAACGTTCGAGAAGAGGATGGATAAATTGTCCCTTTACCAGGTAGTCCGAGGCTCCCGCTTGGGCGGCTTCGAGATCGATCTCGCGGTCACTCTCTCCGGTAAGCAATATTATCGGCACTCGACATGCCTTTGCGCGGGCTTCGTGCAAAAAATCGATCCCATTACGCTCGCCAAGACGATAGTCCAGCAGGCAGATATCATGTTCACCTTTTAGAATAGTTTCAAGACCCTCATCGTAGGTTTGAATCCAATCGACGCGTATATTTGTTTCGGTGATCCGAGCGATCAATTTGCTCGTGATTACATAATCATCCTGATCATCTTCGACAAGTAGAAGCTTTATTTCCCGTTGCATACCTTGTTTACCCCTTGTTGTTTTATGGAAGTTCGACGATCTCGACCCAGTATTTACCGAGTGTCTGGACAAGTTCGACGAGTGACGTGAATGTCACTGGTTTAGTAATAAAAGAGTTGGCTCCCAGATCATAGGTACCGTAAACGTCTTCCTCGGCTTTGGATGTCGTCAGCACAACGACCGGGATTTGTCGTAATTCGGGATCAGCCTTAATTTCGCGTAATGCTTCCCGTCCGTCTTTTTTCGGCATATTCAGATCCAAAAGGATGATGCCAGGTCGCACCCAGTCAGCCGCATCGGCGAATTTACCGCGATGATAGAGGTAATCCATCAATTCCTCGCCGTCATTAACAAAATTAATGGGGTTTGCTGAGCGGGCGGTTTTCCAGGCTTTAGCAACTGAGCGCCGGTCATCCTCATCGTCATCGGCCATTAGAATATGCATAGGTTGTTTCTTCTCCATTACTGTTTCCTCTCTTTCTTCTGTTTTGTGGGAAGCGTGACTGAAAACGTTGAGCCTTCGCCGGGCACGCTGCTGGCGGTTATCTCGCCACCGTGACGCTCGACTATCTTTCGACAGATGGCGAGGCCAATGCCCGTTCCTTCAAATTCATTCCGGCCATG
>JBGTGX010000142.1:0-5872 GCA_041746475.1 Pyrinomonadaceae bacterium
ATTGGGGATTACATTCCCCGAAAAAATGATCAATGCGATACGGACTATATAGCGCCGATTGCACGAAAGATAATGAAAAAATACCCATTGGTGGGTTGGGAGAAACAGCTTAGACTAAATGACTATAAAGAATGGAATATAGAAAGTTTTCGTTTATTGCCGGAGTTAGTTTATACCCCGGAAATCGTCCGAAACGAATTACCCTCGAGAAAATATCGAAAACGTGCATTCAAAAAAGCTGAAGAGCAAATCGTTCTCGCCGGTTACCGTTTGGGAGAAACGCTAAATCAAATCTTCGGAGAGTAAAGCAATTTTACGCATTATTATGAACTCAAGACAGCTGCTGGATCACTTCGAAGAAAGAAAAAAATCAATAGTTGATTCGATCATCGAAATCGTAAACATAGAGTCGCCTTCATATAATGTCGAAGGAAGCGGCGCCGTAGTCGACTGGATCGAAAACCAACTAAGCGAAATCTCCGATGAATTTCTAACAGAGCGAATTCTAGAGGAAACTTTAGGGGAACATTTGGTGATACGCGCGTTTGAAAATAATGCGGCGAAACCGATTTTTATTTTGGGTCATACGGACACGGTCCACCCGATTGGAACAAATAAACAAAACCCTACCCGGATTGAGGATGGAAAGCTGTATGGGTGCGGCACTTTTGATATGAAGGCAAATATCGCGCTAATGCTCGAGGTTTTTCGGGCGCTGAATCATTTTGGATTAAAGCCTAAGCGACCGATAAATGCGTTGCTTGCCTGTGATGAAGAAATCGGAAGTGAAACGGGACGCGCGCATGTTGAACGTCTTGCGAAAGAATGCGAATTTTGTTTGGTTTTCGAACCCTCGGCCAATGGCAAGGTTAAGACCGGGAGAAAAGGTACTGGTGTTTTCACGCTGAAAACACATGGGATTCCTTCTCACGCCGGACTTGAACCAAAAAAAGGCGCTTCAGCGATTCACGAAATTTCGCGGCAAATTGATAAACTCCACTCCCTCACAGATTTCGAGGCTGGCACAACCGTTACGGTTGGAACAATCAAAGGCGGCACAACAACAAATGTGGTTCCCGCAGAAGCCGAGTGTTCGATTGATGTTCGGTTTGAAACGATGGAGGAAGCCGCAAAAATCGAAAATGAAATCAAATCTTTGGTGCCCTTCGACGAGCGTGTAAGACTGGAGGTTCTTGGTCAGGTAAACCGCCCTCCGATGGAAAGAACTGAAGGTGTCGAAAAGCTTTTCGAGAAAGCAAAAGAAATTGCGCGGTCATTTGATTACGTACTTGAAGAAACTCAGGTCGGCGGTGCATCTGATGGCAACTTTGTCGGAGCACTTGGAATTCCGCTATTAGACGGCCTTGGAATCACGGGAGATGGAGCTCATACTCTCGACGAATACGTATTGATCGACGATATACCGAATCGCGCAACGCTTTTGGCCCAAATTCTTTTATCAGATTGAGCACTTCTCAAATCACTTTATGATTGCGATACTAGTTGATATTTTTGATCAATTTAAGGATGCTTTAATATGGATTATCGGCGGTAACGAAGATTATTCAAAAATCTCTTATCTCCAGATGGTTCTCAGAACGATAATCGTTTACGGCGTAGCACTTGGGCTGATACGATTGGGCAAACGAAGATTTCTTGGCGGCTATACGGCGTTTGATATTTTAATGGGATTCGTCGTCGGATCTATTATGAGCCGGGCTATAACCGGCGGCGAGAGCTTTTTTGGCGCAATTCTCGTCATTTCGACATTGATGGCAATCCACTACTTTATTTCGTATGTGGGCTATTACTACAGCGACGCAAGCAAATTGGTCAAAAATCAGGAGCGCCAATTGATCAAAGACGGGGTCGTAGATGATGAGGCAATGCTCAATAGTAAACTGGGTGACAATGACCTTCTCCAGGCACTTAGACAGAAAGGGAGTGTGGAGAGTGCGAGCGATGTTAAGTCTGCCTATCTCGAACGCGACGGCTCGATCACAGTTATTCCTAAAGAGGCCGAGCCCCGAATCCTAACCTTGCAGATTGAAAAAGGCGTCCAGACCGTTAAAATTGTTCTGGACTCAAGTAACCCTGATTGATATTGATGACCGCCAGAAAAAAATTCGAACGAGCTCCGCGAAATCGCACGATTTCGCTTACCTTGTCTGATAAAAAAGCACTCAAAACGAAATTGGTTTTTTTAAAGAATAAAACGGGGATCCGCGCGATCAAAAACAAAACCATTTGCGGAAATTCACTTGATATCTTACCCCTACTTCCGGCTCATAAATTTGATCTCCTATTTTCGGACCCTCCTTACAACCTGACAAAACATTTCGGCAACAGTTCCTTTAAACAAAAGCCACTCGAAGATTATGAGATTTGGCTGGATTTATGGCTTGGAAAAAGTGTCGAACTCCTGAAACCGACTGCATCTGTCTATATCTGCGGAGATTGGCGTTCGGCGTCGGCGATCCAGCGAGTCGGGATGAAATATTTCAAACTTCGAAATCGCATCACATGGGAACGTGAAAAAGGCCGCGGTTCAAAAACCAACTGGAAAAACGCTTCGGAAGACATATGGTTTTTCACCGTCGGTGACAGATATACGTTTAATCCGGAGGAAGTGCGTTTAAAACGAAAGGTCATCGCACCATACAAGGAAAACGGTAAACCGAAAGATTGGAATGAGGAAAAGGACGGGAATTTCAGGTTGACTTCCCCTTCCAATCTTTGGACGGACCTAACCGTTCCATTTTGGTCAATGCCCGAAAACACTGATCATCCAACGCAGAAGCCGGAAAAGCTTTTGGCGAAAATAATTCTTGCGAGCACTAACGAAACAGATTTGATATTGGACCCATTTGCGGGAAGCGGAACAACAGCCGTGGTTGCCAAAAAACTCAAACGCAACTTTGTCGGGATTGAGTCAGATGAGAATTATTGTATGATTGCCGAAAAACGGTTGGAACTTGCCGAAACAGATCCGTCGATCCAGGGATTTGCGGACGGGGTTTTCTGGGAAAGAAACAGTCAAGTAAACAAAAATAAAAAGTAATAAATTAACTATGCTTACCGATTTACAAATCGCCCAAAAGGCGACTCCAATCCATATTACCGAAATTGCCGAAAAAATGGGTTTGACTTCCGAAGATCTTGACATTTACGGCAGTCCTTTCGTCGGCAAGCTCAGGCTCGATATTCTGAAAAAGCTTCAAGATCGTCCAAATGCAAAATATATCGACGTTACCGCCGTTACACCGACTCCTCTTGGCGAGGGAAAATCAACAACTCTCGTCGGGCTCGGTCAGGGTATGAAGCATATTGGAAAACGTTCGGTCATTACGATGCGGCAGCCTTCGCAGGGACCTACATTTGGAATTAAAGGCGGTGCGGCTGGCGGAGGATATTCTCAGGTAATCCCGATGGAGACATTCAATCTTCATCTTACCGGCGACATTCATGCCGTTAGCGCCGCAAATAATCTGCTTGCCGCTATGATCGACAATAAGCTGATGCGCGGCAACCCGCTCGATATTGACCCGTACAGTATCACCTGGAAACGTGTGATGGACACAAATGACCGAGCCCTTCGAAAAATCGTGATCGGTCTCGGCGGGAAGTTGGACGGTGGTGTTATACGCGAAACCGGTTTTGACATTGCTGTCGCATCGGAAGTTATGGCGATCTTGGCGTTGACTACTTCGATCCAGGATATGCGGAAACGTTTTGGCAGGATCGTGATCGGTTCAACTAATGACCAAAAGCCCGTCACGGCAGAGGAAATCGGTGCAGCGGGTTCAATGGCAGTTTTGATGAAAGATGCGCTTCGCCCAAACCTTATGCAGACGCTCGAAAACACGCCGGCAATTATTCATGCCGGGCCTTTTGCGAATATTGCCCACGGTAATAGCAGTATCCTTGCGGATCTGATTGGCATAAAATGCGGCGATTATCTTCTTACGGAATCCGGTTTTGGTGCGGATATCGGTGCTGAAAAATTCTTCAACCTGAAGTGTCGATATAGTGGCTTGAAACCTGACGCGTGTGTTTTGGTTGTGACGGTTCGTGCCTTAAAAACGCATAGTGGCAAATATAAGGTCATTGCTGGAAAACCTCTGCCAAAAGAAATGCTTGAGAAGAATGTGGAAGATGTCGAAGCCGGGGCGTCAAATTTACGAAAACAGATCGATAATATCGTCCTTCACGGTGTGACACCCGTTGTAGCAATAAACGCATTTGATTCGGACCATGTCGAGGAAATAGAGGCTATTAAGCGAATCGCATTAGAAGCGGGAGCGATCGGCGCGGCCGTTTCTTATCACTGGAAAAAAGGCGGCGAGGGAGCGATCGAGCTTGCCGAAATGGTCGAAACGGCGGCCGAAACTCCAAGCGAATTTAAATTCCTGTATGATCTTGAAAAGCCGATCACGGAAAAAATAGAAACGATCGCGACCAAAATTTATGGTGCAAAAGATGTAAGCTATTCCAGCGAAGCTGCGAGACAGATTCGTATTTATGAAAAGAATGGATTCGGCGATCTGCCTATTTGCATGGCAAAAACCCATCTCAGCATTAGCCACGATCCAAATTTGAAAGGTGCACCGAGCGGATTTACTTTCCCGGTCAGAGAGGTTAGGGCAAGTGTTGGGGCAGGTTTTATTTATCCGATCTGCGGCGATATGCGTACGATGCCGGCCCTTCCTTCGACGCCGGGGGCGGAGAAAATCGATATCGATAGCGAAGGAAATATTGTCGGGTTATCATAGCGGAGAGAGAACAAGCAACGTAAAATTCGGCGAACCCAAATGAAAATTGCAACCTGGAACGTAAATTCAATAAACGTCAGACTCGAACATGCATTGAAATGGCTTGATTCGACCAAAACAGATGTATTGTGTATTCAGGAGACAAAGTGTGTCGATGAGAATTTCCCGTTCGCTGAATTTGAGGAGGCGGGATACCACGCCGCGTTTATGGGCGAAAAGTCATACAACGGCGTGGCGATCTTATCGAAACACGAGATCGAAAATGTTCAAAAAAATATGCACGATGATGAAGAGAGCTCTCCTAAGCGCTTCATTGCCGCCGACATAAATGGAATTCATATAGTAAACACATACATACCGAACGGCACAAAACTTTGGAGCGACAAATTCGACTTCAAACTCGATTGGCTCCAACGTCTTCGCAGATATTTTGATCAAAATTGCGATCTTAAATCTGACGTCATACTATGCGGCGATTTCAATGTCGCTCCGCATGAGATCGACGTTTGGAGCGTAGCGCGATGGGAAGGCAGGCTTCACTTCTCAATTCCCGAACGCGCCGCAATGTATCACGTAATGCAATGGGGGTTTGCAGACGCCTACCGAAAGATTAATCCAGATTTGAAAGAGTATTCCTGGTGGGATTTCCGTACAAACGCTTTTCCAAAAAACGAGGGTTTGAGAATTGACCACATTTGGACATCCCCCTCGCTTACCGACAGGTGCACGAAGAGTTGGATAGATCGGGAGCCGAGAGGCTGGGAGCGGCCAAGCGACCACACGCCTGTAGTTGCTGAATTCGAGACCTCATGAAAGAAGAGCTTCCAAAACCAAAATTGATTCCGCTTGAATTCCGATTTATTTCCGACGGGGACAACCAAATCAGCCGCGCAAATGAATTCTACGAGAATCTCAATAGGCGACGTACAGTCCGCGATTATTCCGATAAAGACGTTCCCATCGAAATAATCGAAAAAGCTATACTGACCGCCGGAACCGCCCCATCCGGTGCACATATGCAGCCATGGCGTTTTGTGGTCGTTAGAGACCCTAAGGTTAAACAAAAAATCCGTGAGGCGGCGGAGAAAGAAGAATACGAC